>CAZCWE010000001.1:0-3727 GCA_964502285.1 uncultured Spirulina sp.
TATTGGATTGTGGACTATCTCGGCTTGGGCGGTCGGCGTTTTATTGGTGAGGTTAAATCCCCGACTATTTCGATCTATCAAATGGTCGAGGGTGAATATAGCGTCAAGCAATTCCGAGGCGATCAAGTGATTGAATCGTCAGCCTTTCCGGAACTGAAGTTAACCGCCGCCCAAATTTTTCAGGCTTAACCCTGGGGCGATTGGAGCAGGATCGCGGCAGACGGGTTTACTTTTGGCGGGCTTGTTTGAGCATGGCGACGAGGGTATGGTGGGCATCGTCGGAGTCGGCGAGGGTGTGGTCAAATTCGATGCGGAGCACTTCGGTGGTGTCGCCTGTGGTGGCGTTGAGGGTCATGCCTTGGGGGTCAATATCGACCATTTCGGCGGCTTCGGTGTGGGGGCGATCGCCGTAGACTTGGGCATAGAGGGCGATCGCTTCGGCATGGTCGCCATTCATGTGGGCACAGATGCGATCGCTAACAGCAGAGGTAATTGGGTCAGCCATGGTGAGGTGAGGAAAGACAACGGTTACAAAAATTGAGTATATCGTCTTGGTTCCCGGTTTGTCGGGGATAGGCCAGGGCCGGCCGTTGAATCACGATCAATTCAATGCCCAAGCGTTGCGCCACCTGTCGCTTCACATCTTCCCCCCCAGCCCGGCCTGAGGCTTTGGTCACCACGGCTTCAATCCCCCACTGCTGCCACAGCGCCGTTTCGAGTTCGAGGCCAATCGGCGGCCGGAGGGCAATGATGCGATCGCTCGTAAATCCAGCCTGCACAGCCGCATCGAGGGCAACGGCACTGGGCAAAATCCGCACAAAGAATATTCCCCGCGATTGCCACGGGGCGAGGTCAGCAAGGTAGCGATAGCCAATCGTGAAGAGAATGCGGCGATCGCACCACCAATCCCCCGCGAGCAAGGTCGCCCAATCCGGCACGGGGGTCACGGTCGCATCGGGCACTGGTGCTAATGACGGGCGTTCATAGCGGAGATAGGGCAGATCGAGATCTTGGGCCGCCGCGATCGCCTGTTGAGAAACCGCTTGGGCGTGGGGATGGGAAGCATCGACAATGCCGCAAATCTGCTGATCCCGTAGAAACGCCACCATTTGCGCCGCCGTTAAGGCCCCCACATGAACCCTAACGAGGGGATGATCGGGATAAAGGCTCCGGGCTTGGGGCGTGGTGACGGTAATCGCGAGGGGAATCTTGTGGGGGAGGAGATGAGTGGCGATCGCTTTACTCTCCGCCG
Source organism: uncultured Spirulina sp. (assembly GCA_964502285.1). Lineage (GTDB taxonomy): Bacteria > Cyanobacteriota > Cyanobacteriia > Cyanobacteriales > Spirulinaceae > Spirulina. Next base: position 1,253 of record CAZCWE010000001.1, read on the forward strand.
TGCCACCAATCAACCAAATCGCCATCACTGCGAGTTCTGAGGCGGCGCAGCCGGAGGTTTTGACTCGTCTAACAGCGCAACCACCTCCGGCGGCATCACATCCACCGGCAGGATTGAGGCCGACTCGGCCGAAGGCTCCGGATCATCTGACTGAGGGGGGAGCGTGGGAACCATGCCCCCGCGCAGGAGTGTAAGTTGTTCCATCGTGTCACCGATCACCGCCGTCAGATTTTGCCGGGTGTAGCGGTGGTTTTCCTGCTCTTGGCGCAGGGCATCGAGGGCGCGATCGCGCTCCTGCAACACCGCCACCAATTTCTGGCGCAATTGCTCCTCATTGCGAATCGGGGCCAATTCGGCGGCGAAGTTCGTGGGGTTCTGGGGTGTCGTCTCCGGTACGGACTGCCCGCCGCGTAGTTGTGCCTGGAGTTCGTCCTGTTGCGCTTGGGCGATCTTGGCTTCCTCGCGGCGTTGGCGAGCTTCGGTGTTGTAGAGTTTGCGCCAATGGGTCGCGCTGGCTTGGGCCGCATCGCGATCGCGCTCCGCTTCCGCTAGCGCCTGCTTCAGGGTACGAATTTCAGCGAGCCACTGGACCAACTCTTCACTCATTGATTCTTTCCACTTGGTAGGCTATAGGCGATTATAGATCGTCCCCTCCTAATCCTCCGCTACCCCTCTTAATCCTAGTCACCCCTCAACTCTCTAAAAATCATTGCCGAACCTGCTAACACGCCCATGAAACTCCCAGCCTGGATTCGCTTTTTTTACTATCTGCGCTGGCCAGCGATTCGGATCACCACCCATCGTGTTTTTCGCCAACGCCTCAACGGCTTAGCAGCAGAAATGGCCTATGGATCGATGTTGGCACTGTTCCCCACCATCCTCGCCTTTCTCACAGCCATTGGCCTGTTTGAAGACTCGATCCAAGGCTTGTTACGGGATTTGTTGTCCCCCTTGATGGTGGTCAACGATGCCTCACTGCAAACCGTGCTGCGGGATGCGGCGAGCACCCTGCGAATTGTTGTGCCGAACCTCATGTGGCAACTCCTTAGCAACTTTGTCCAAGAAGTGACGGAGAAAAAAAACGGCGGTCTTTTTTCGATCAGTTTTCTCGCCGCCATTTGGATCGCCTCTTCCGCTCTTTGTACCGCCATGAATGCCCTGGATCAAATTCACCGCATTCCGCCGCGCTTGCGTCGTCCGTTCTGGCGATCGCGAGGCGTGGCAATTCTCCTCACCTTGGGGAGCATTGTGTTGCTAGCGATCGCGGCATTCTTCGTCCTCATTGGCAACCAACTCGTCATTTCCACCCTCGATATCATCGAACAGTTTCCCCTCTATCGCGTTAAAGACGGAACCTACCTCTTCCTCCGGTTGTGGAGTCGGCTCAATCTTCCCTTCGTTTTGGCCCTTGTGATCTTGGCCTTTGTCCTGCTCTATCGCGTCGGGCCTAGCCGGTGGCGACCCCATACCCCCGTATTGCCCGGCGCTGTGCTCGCCGCCTGCACTTGGCTCGGCGTCTCTTGGCTCTTTCAGTTCTATGTTGATAATTTTGGAGCCTACAACCGGGTCTACGGTGCAGTGGGCACGGTCATGGTTCTCATGTTGTGGCTGTATATCACCTCCCTCGTGATGCTCGTCGGCAGTCAACTGAACGTCACCGTCGGGGAAATTATGCGAGCTGATCAAGCCCAATCCATCACCCCCCGCACCCCCAAGCATCCTCCCACTCGCCCCTCCCATGATCAGTAGATCCAACCCCAAGAACAGAGTATGATGAACCCTTGGTAAGCTGGCAGAAATTTCGCATGACTCTACAGTTGCGTGTGTACGTTCCCGATCATCCCCTCGTGAAGCATTGGCTCGGCGTAGCCCGTGATCACGAAACGCCATCCGTCCTCTTCAAAAGTGCGATGACCGAACTCGGACGCTGGCTCACCTACGAAGTTTGTCGCCATTGGTTGCCCACCATCGATACCAGCGTCACCACTCCGCTCGCAGAGACCGCCGCCACCCTCATTGATCCCCGCGTGCCCATCGCCGTGATCCCCATCTTGCGGGCGGGTCTTTCCCTCCTCGATGGTGCTCAAACCCTACTCCCCATCGCCTCCACGTATCACCTCGGCCTGGTGCGCAACGAAGAAACCCTCGAAGCCAGTTGTTACCTAAACAAACTCCCCGATCGCTTCGCCCCAGAAACCCGCGTGTTAATCCTCGATCCGATGTTGGCTACGGGCGGGTCTATCATGGCGGCGATGGCGGAAGTGGTGAATCGCGGCGTTGATCCGGCCAATGTGCGCATTGAAGCGGTGGTGGCGGCTCCCCAAGCCCTGCAAAAGCTGAGTGAAGCCTATCCGAGTTTGACGGTATATACCGCCATGATTGATGAGGGGCTGAATGAGCACGGGTATATTGTGCCGGGTCTGGGGGATGCGGGCGATCGCACCTTTGGGACATAATTCAAGATCACCGGTCACA
>CAZCWE010000001.1:3737-8827 GCA_964502285.1 uncultured Spirulina sp.
CGTCGACCGCGCCAAGACCTGCCTGCAGCGCTTCGACGTGGAGCGGCCGCAGATCCCCGAGCGCTGGCACGACCACTACCGACGCCTCGCGGGCGCCGCCTACCTGGCCGCTGCCCTATGCCCGCCTGTCGGCCCTCTACCGCGAGACCGGCCGCCTGTGGGCCTACGACCCCGGGCTCCTGGCCAAGATCACCGGTCACAGCGACCCGAATCGAAGCCAATCACAAGCAACTAATGGAGGTCAATACAATGAGTCAGCGGGATGGATTTACAGGCGGATTTTTACTCGGAACCCTAGTCGGGGGAGTCGTCGGGGGCGTGGTTGGTGCGTTGGCGGCCTCGAAACGATGGTCTGATGAGGACACCGACCCCAATGAATTAGCAAGTGGCGATCCGGGTGACGGCAACATTGAAGGAGCCCGCCGCAGTTTGGAAAGCAAAATTTCTCAACTCAACCTGGCCATTGATGATGTGCGCCAACAGCTTGGCTCTGTGAATGGGTCATCCTCAGAGTCATAGACGAATCAACCTTGTACAATATCAAGAACAGTCATTTAGCGAGTGATATTTATTTTATGGATGCCAGTGTGGTTCGAGTTCTCGTCGTAGGACTTCAAAATTTCATCCAGCTTTACAGCATTTTGCTGCTGATCCGTGTGCTCTTGACCTGGTTTCAAACAGCCGGTTGGGCCCAACAAGTGATGGGAGCCTTGAGCCCGATCACCGACCCCTATCTCAATATTTTTCGGTCGTTGATTCCCCCTCTCGGCGGGATTGATCTTTCGCCGATGTTGGCCTTTTTTGCCCTATCGTTCATCGGGCAATTTATTGTTCAATTGGTGGGTGGCTTGCTGTACAGCTTGGTGTAAGGGTGTGCAGCGATGCAGATGAATAGATTCGGACAGGGTGTGGATGGCTGCACCCTGTTTCGGGGTCGAGATTATTAGGAAAAAGCAATGCGAATTTTAATCATGGGGGGAACCCGATTTATCGGGGTGTCTTTAACGCAGCAGTTGGTGGCCCAAGGCCACGAGGTGGTGCTGTTTAATCGGGGGAATCGCCCGGCTCCGGTGGCGGGCGTGACGCAAATTCACGGCGATCGCAAAGACAGCGCCGCCCTCACCACCAAACTCCAGGGCCAAACGTTTGATGCCGTTTTTGACAACAATGGTCGCGAGCGCAGTGATACCGAACCGTTGGCAGAACTGTTTGCAGGCAAGGTGCAACATTTTGTCTATGTCAGTTCGGCGGGGGTCTACCTCAAAACCGACCAACCGCCCCACATCGAAGGCGATGCCGTTGATCCCAACAGCCGCCACAAGGGGAAACACGAAACCGAAGCCTATCTTGCGACGACTGGGTTGCCGTGGACTTCGGTGCGCCCGGTGTATATCTATGGGCCCCAGAATTACAACGACGTGGAAGCGTGGTTTTTTGATCGGATTGTGCGCGATCGCCCCATTCCCATTCCCGGCGACGGCATGGCAATTACGCAACTGGGCCATGTGGAAGACCTCGCCGCGGCCATGGTGGCCATTCTCGGCAACGACCAAGCCAAGGGCCAGATTTACAATATTTCCGGCGATCGCTTCATCACCTTTAACGGCCTAGCGAGAGCTTGTGCGATCGCCGCCGGTAAAGACCCCGATCAACTCAAGCTCATCCACTTTGATCCCAACGCCTTCGACTTTGGCAAAAAGAAAGCCTTCCCGCTGCGGGTGCAACACTTTTTCACCGACATCCACCACGCCAAACAAGACCTCCAATGGCAGCCCAAATTTGACCTGATCTCCGGCCTCACCGACTCGTTCCAACAGGGTTACCTCCCCTCCGGGCGCGGCAAAGCGGAAGCCGATTTCAGCCTTGATGACCTGATCGTGCAGCAGGGCTAACGCCCAATTCTGACCCACGCCCGGAGTTTCTGGTGGGCGATCGCCAAGCTTGCGGCTCAGAGTTCGTCCCCATCCGGTCAAAACACCGTGGTTAATTTCCCTGATTCCCTCATCACAATCGGCCCTAGTGCCGATTCATTTCCTGCGCGTTTACACTAGAACATAATTACAACAGATTACAACGTTTTACCAAACCCTGAGTGCAAACGTGCGTAGGATAGGGGATAACAATGCAATTTTTAGAGATGGGCCATGGCCGCAACTATTCTTGTGGTAGATGATGAACCGACCATGCAGGTTCTCGTGCAGAAGTCATTTCGGCGCAAAATTCGCAAAGGTGAATTAGAGTTCATCTTCGCGAACAATGGCGTAGAGGCCCTCGAACAAATTGAGCAGCACCCGAATGTTGATGTCATGTTAACGGATATCAATATGCCCCGGATGGATGGTTTGACGTTGCTGAATCATTTGGCCCAACGACCTTCGCCAACCCCGAAAACCGTGGTCATTTCCGCCTATGGGGATTTTGGCAATATTCGGGCGGCGATGAACCGGGGCGCGTTTGATTTCCTCACCAAGCCGATTAATTTCGACGACTTAGAAATCACCCTCGAACGCACCCTTGACCATGTGGCCCAACTGCGCGAACGCAATGAAGCCCTACGCAAAAGTGAAGCGAACAATCGCGCCATGTTGCTGGCGATTCCGGATCTGTTAATTCGGATTGATCGGGAGGGCAATTATAAAGACCTGCGCAACGCGAACCGAACCAACCTCTATAACCCTGAGGCTACGGTGATCGGCAATAACCTTAATGCCGTCTTGCCCCCCGAAATTTCGAGTCTATGGATGCAGTTGGTGGAAACAGCCCTAGCCACCGGAGAACTGCAACTGTGTGAATATTCCATCGAAATTAATGGGACGCTTGAACATGAGGAAGCGCGAATTGTGGTGACAGGGGAAGATGAGGTGTTGATTATGGTGCGGAATATTAGCGATCGCAAACGCGCCGAAGCCGCCCTCACCACCGCCAAAGAAATCGCCGAAACCGCCAACCGCGCCAAAAGCTCATTCCTCGCCAGCATGAGCCATGAACTGCGCACCCCCCTCAATGCCATTCTTGGCTTTAGCCAACTTCTCGGCGGCGATCAATCCCTCTCCTCGGTGCAGCGGGATAACCTTTCGATTATCAAACGCAGCGGTGAGCACTTACTCAGCTTAATTAACGACATTCTGGCCATGTCGAGGCTCGAAGCCGGGCAAATTGAGGCCAACTTCACCGCCTTGGATTTGCCGAACCTGCTGCAATCCCTCTACGAGATGCACCGTTCACGGGCCAATCAAAAAGGGCTGAACTTGACCCTCGAAACCAGTGTCAACGTCCCCCACGGGGTCAAAAGTGATGACAGCAAGCTGCGCCAAATCCTCAGTAACTTGATCGGCAACGCGATTAAATTCACCAATGCCGGAACCGTGCAGATTCACGCAGATGCCCAGCCATACCCAAGCCCCGACGATCCCCATCAAATCCTGTTTCGGGTCAGCGTTACGGATACGGGGCCTGGGATCGAACCCCATGAAATTGAACTCCTGTTTGAACCCTTTGTCCAAACGAGTAGTGGCCAAAAATCCACGGAAGGCACAGGGCTAGGGTTGTCGATCAGTCGGGAATATGTGGAGTTGTTGAATGGGGAAATTTTGGTCGAGACCCAAGTGGGCGAGGGGTCGTGTTTTAGTGTGAGTCTCCCGATGCAACGATGCTCCGTGGATGAGATTGTCCTGGCTGCGTCTAATTCCAGTCCCAAAACCACTGCGGAGGATGGCGGCCTCGACCCCACCGAAGAGGACACCACCAACTTCAGAACCTTGCTCGTTCCCGACGATGTTGCCGATCTGCCGCTGCCCTGGATTAAATCCCTACATCAAGCCGCCCTCACCATCGATAATCAAGCCATTCTCGAACTCCTAGATGAAGTCGAGTTAACCCACGCTCCCCTGAAAACGAAAATGACGAAGCTCATTGATCACTTTCACTTCGATGTGATTCTCGAATTCCTCCAAGCTTGTTATCCCGATGCCTTTTAACGCCCAGCGAGGCCTGGGTTGTCCTGAAACCTAGATATTGTAACGGCAGGTTAAGTTGGCGATCGCCCTTGCGATCGGGTCACGGGGATCACGAAAAAGGGTTCCTATTGAGGTCTGTTGTGGGCTCGTTATCCGGAGTGATGGGGTGTGTCGTCTGCTGAGATGCGATCGCCCCAAACCAAGGCCCTCTATATAAGGAGCGCCACTCCTGACGGAATGGCGCTCCTTGATATTAACCGGACTTACTATAGTTAAGGTCTTTATTTGCGAATCGTCGCTGACCTCATTTGAATTGACCTAATCATGACAGGGATCAAAGTAATTCTAGAATTTCGTAATATTTTCTTTATTTTCTTAACATTCAGCACTAAATCGTCAAGAGCGAGGCAGCCACACGACAGTACAAACGCTCCGAGAGCGTTGTGCAATGGGTACGATCGCCGCCGTTAACGCGGAGGAATCGTGGGCATGGTCGCGGCAACCAGTTGCTCCGGATTGGAGTCTGTATGATACTTCACCAAGTTTGCCAGCTCTTGCAGTTGGCTAATCGCTTCTGCTCCTTCGAGCTTCATCAATTCGCGATCGTCCCGCATTTCCGTCCAGGTAATGCCATAGTCCGACACTAAAAACCGAATCAAATGATTTTCACCCAAGCTCACCATAAACGAGGCACTATTCATCTCTCCGCCGCAGGTGTAGCACGACGCAAGATAGCCGCGTTGCTCTAGCACCATTGCCAAAGCCTGTAGATTCATCACCAAATCCCGAACAAAGGATCGATGTTGTTGTGCGAGTCGTTGAAACATGATGGAATCCTCCGAATGCCATGTACTTTCTTGGAATTTTAATCTTTTCTTAATATTCTGGCGGACTGATGCCGAATGACACAGATTCAGAGAAACGATTAGAACAGGTCGTATTTAGACTAATTCAGTGCTTGAACCCAATGACATTTGCGATCGATCAACACCGTCTATCTTTATACATAAAATTCCCAAAAAGTCAAATTCATTGTTTTTTTAGCGAATGTGGGAAATCTGCCGGATCTGGTTGACTGACTTGATAGCCCTCACCCCCGATCCATTTTTCCAGTTCCCTCTCCCCTAGGGTGAG
>CAZCWE010000001.1:8896-28620 GCA_964502285.1 uncultured Spirulina sp.
CTTGCGGTGATCAACGGCGCAGTCAGGGCGAAATCACGAGATCAAGACGTAGGACATCTGGGTTTCAGCACACCGTTTGAACTTTTTTCCAAATTTTGTTTCAAAACTTAGCAAAAGTTAATACAATAGGAACGTGCCCTGAGTATTTATTCCTACACTTCCATGTTTACCACTCAAGTGCCTTGGCTCACAACCCTGATTTTGCTGCCCATTGCGGCGGCGATCGCTGTCCCCCTCATTCCCGATAAAGACGGAAAAACCCTGCGTTGGTATGGGTTGGGCGTGGGACTCGTCGAACTCGCCTTAACGGTCTATCTCGCGGCCACCCAATTCGATCGCACCGCTACCGGCTTCCAACTCAGCGAAACCTACGCCTGGCTGCCGCAGTTGGGGGTGAATTGGTCGGTGGCGGTTGATGGAATTTCTCTGCCGCTGCTCGTCCTCACCGCCTTCGTCAATACCCTGGCCCTGATGGCTGCCTGGCGAGTGAGCCACAAGCCCCGGCTGTTTTACGGGCTGATGCTGGCGCTCTACGGGGCGCAGATGGGCGTGTTTGTCGCCAAAGATTTACTGTTATTTTTCACGATGTGGGAACTGGAACTCGTTCCGGTCTATATCTTAATTTCTGTCTGGGGCGGGCCAAAACGCCTCTACGCTGCGACTAAATTTATTCTGTATACGGCATTAGCCTCCTTATTTATCTTGGCTGCGGGTTTGGGTCTGGCCTTTTCCGGCGATCGCATCACCTTCGACCTCGCCGAACTGGGTCTTAAAGAATACCCCGCCGCCCTCGAACTCTTCGCCTATGTCGGCTTCTTGATCGCCTTCGCGGTCAAGCTCCCCATGTTCCCCGTTCACACCTGGCTCCCCGATGCCCACGGTGAAGCCTCCGCCCCCGTTTCCATGGTTCTCGCCGGGATTCTGCTCAAAATGGGCGGCTACGGGTTGATTCGGATGAACATGGAACTGCTCCCCAATGCTCACATCCACTTTGCCCCCGTCCTCGTGGTGTTAGGGGTTGTCAATATTGTCTACGGGGCCTTCGCCGCCTTCGGACAAACCAATTTAAAACGCCGCCTTGCCTATTCCTCCATCTCTCACATGGGCTTTGTCCTGATTGGTCTGGCCTCTTTCACCGAAGTTGGGTTAAACGGCGCGATGTTGCAGATGCTCTCCCACGGCTTGATCGCTGCGGCTCTCTTCTTCCTGGCTGGGGCGGCTTACGATCGCACCCACACCCTGATGATGGACGAAATGAGCGGCCTCGCCCAACAGATGCCGAAAATCTTCGCCCTCTTCACCGTCGCCGCCATGGCTTCTCTCGCCCTCCCTGGCATGAGCGGCTTCGTCAGCGAACTCACCGTCTTTCTCGGCATGGCCAACAGCGATGCCTACAGCCTCTCCTTTAAAACCGTGATTGTTTTCCTCTCCGCTGTGGGTCTGATTCTCACCCCGATCTACCTTCTCTCGATGTTGCGGGAAGTGTTCTACGGTGATGCGGCTCCGGCTCTGAAACAAGACCACTGGTTTAGTGATGCCAACCCGCGTGAAGTGTTTATCGCGATCGCCTTCCTCCTGCCGATCATTGGCATTGGTCTCTACCCCAAAGTGGCGATGACCAGCTATGACACCAAAACGGTCGATATTGCCCAAAAAGTCGGGGCTGCGCTGCCGATGTTTGCCACGGTGGAACCGCAACAGATGACCGCCGAGCGGGATCTGCTGCCCATTACCCCGGCGTTGATCGCGCCTCAGCTTGATTAAGCTAACCCGATCACGCTCTGAATCTTGTGCAAAAATCCTGTTTCCCCTGGGGGCGGCAGGATTTTTGGTGTTGGGCAGCAGCAGGGGCAGAATGGCGGTCAACTGAGAATCTGTCCATGGCGTTACGAAGGGCTTGGGTTTGCTCCCTAGGCTGGGGATAGTCCACAATATTTCCGGGTAAGATGACAGCAATAACCTCTCCATTGAATGCGATCGCGAAGGGAACCATGCCCACTGACTACGACACCGCCACCTCTCTCGCCCAAGTCTGGCAAATCACCAGCCAAAAACACCAGGATATTCTCGCCCTCTACGATCCCCACAGCACCCCAGAGGTGCGCTACACCTACGGCGAAGCCTATCAAGCGATAGAACAGTTTGCCGGTGGGTTGCAAGCCTTGGGCGTAAAACCGGGGGATAAGGTGGCGCTGTTTGCGGACAATAGCCCTCGTTGGTTAATTGCCGATCAAGGGGTGATTTTCACCGGGGCGGCGAATGTGGTGCGATCCGCCCAAGCCGAGCGCAATGAGTTGCTCTATATCTATGAAGACAGCGACAGCACCGCGCTGATTGTCCAGGATCTCAAAACCCTAAAGCTGCTCCAGCCGGAACTCAGCGAGCAATCCGTCGCCGTGATTATCCTGCTGTCGGACGAAACGCCTGATCCCGACGCGGCGGTGAAAACGCTCAATTTTGAACAGTTGCTCGCCTTGGGCCAACAGCAGCCCCTCACCCCCGTGGAGATCCAACCGTCGGATCTGGTCACATTACTCTATACCTCCGGCACGACGGGCAAGCCCAAGGGCGTGATGCTCACCCACGGCAATTTGCTCCATCAAATCACGACGTTTATTAGTGCGATTAAACCGACGGCGGGCGATCGCGTCCTCTCCATTCTTCCCAGTTGGCATTCCTACGAGCGGACGGTGGAATATTTCCTCTTCGCCTACGGCTGCTCCCAGATGTACACCAATATTCGGTATTTCAAGCAAGACCTGGCCAGCTTTAAACCTCACTTTATGGTGGGCGTGCCGCGCCTCTGGGAATCGATCTATGAAGGGGTGCAAAAAACCTTCCGGGAAAAATCGTCCCGCCAACAGTCCTTGATCCGCTTCTTCTTTGGTCTGTCTGAGCAATACATCCTCGCCCAACGCTTGGCCGATGATCTCGACCTTTTGCACCCCAACCCGTCAGCGGGCGATCGCACCAAAGCCAAACTCAAGGCCGCCCTCCTCAAACCGCTCCATCTCTTAGGCGATCGCCTCGTCTACAGCAAAGTCCGCACCGCCACCGGCGGCTGCATTAAATATTTCGTCAGTGGCGGCGGCTCCCTCGCCCGTCACATCGACACGTTTTATGAACTGATCGACGTTCCCCTGATCGCCGGCTACGGCCTCACCGAAACCGCCCCCGTCGTCAGCGTCCGCAGCCGGGAATGTAACCTGCGCGGCGCATCGGGCCCGCCGTTGCCCCACACCGAAATCCGCATCGTTCACCCCGAAACCCGTAACCCTCTCCCCGACGGAGAACAGGGCCTCGTGCTGATCCGTGGCCCCCAGGTCATGCAAGGCTATTACAAAAAACCCGAAGCCACCGCCAAAGCCATCGACGCAGACGGCTGGTTTGACAGTGGCGATTTGGGGATGCTCACCCACGGCGGCAACCTTGTCCTCACCGGACGCGCCAAAGATACCATCGTCCTCAGCAATGGCGAAAATATCGAACCCCAACCCCTCGAAGATGTTTGTGTACAGAGCCCCTATATCGATCAAATGATCGTGGTGGGTCAAGACCAAAAGGCTTTAGGGGCGTTGATTGTGCCAAATTTAGATGCCCTGAGTCAGTGGGTGACGGAACAGGGATTGAGCCTGACGTTACCGAAATTGGGAGAGAGCGATCGCCAAGACCTCGACGATCCCGCCATCCATCGCCTCTTTCAAACCGAACTTCGGCAGCGGATTAAAAATCGGCCCGGCTACCGACGCGATGACCAAATCGCCGTTTTTCGACTGATCCTCGAACCCTTCTCCATCGAAAACGGTCTGCTCACCCAAACCCTGAAAGTTCGTCGCCCTGTAGTAACCGATCGGTATCACGCTATGATTGACGGGATGTTTTCGTAATTGAATCGACCGCCGTATACTGCAACTCAGAGGAATCCATATTTAGTCATGGCCACCGAATTAACCATTAAGCGCCCTGTTGTCTTGAAGGTGATTGTTACCCCGCGCTGGAAAGAGGAAGTCACCCAACAACTGCAAACCCAAACGACTCAGCTTGACCAACAACTGCAAGACATCGATATGCAGGGGCAACGGGCGATCGCAGAAGTGCAAAAGCAGGGTGTGGCCTTGACCAATCCCCAAGCACTCCAGCAGATTGAAGCGATTCAAAACCAAGTCAACCAGAAGAAAAGCGAACTGCAACAACGCAAAAACCAACTCCTCCAACAACTCGACCAACTCGATAAAGTAGAGATGGATCAAGAAGTGGCCCAAGGTCAGATTGACGGGACTTGTACCGTAGCTGTGGGCGACAACCTTGTGAAAAAACTCCAGGTGGAAGTGGTGGTTCGCGACGGGATTGTCCAAGAAATTCGCGGCGAACTCTAGCCCCTGCATCGGGCACAGCGATCGCCCCCCAACCTCCCCACGGTAGAGCTTGGCAGCGATAACCCGACACTCTACCGGGCTCGTGGGTTTCCTGTTTTCTAGACCATGCCGAGAGCAATCCTAAATCAAGGGAACATTAAGCCCTCACCCCATCTGCTACCGCTTATCCACAACCCCCAAATACTGACCTAACTTGCGATCGATCCCCCTCAATCCCCCTTTTTAAGGGGGACTTTGAACGGCTCCCTCCTTAACAAAGGGGGGCTGGGAGGGATTCGGTGAGAGTGTGAGAACTTGGGTCGCAGTTTGTGTATAAGCAGTAGCCCCATCTGAGAGAGGGAAGCTGCAAACTTCACGAATCATTGAGGACGACGCGACGGGGGATAGCATCCCATGAAGCAGCTTGGTATGATATGGGTGCTCCGATCGACTATTTTTGGCCCAAGGTGACGGATTGCAGCAGAACATTCGGACGCTAGCATCCTGATTTTGAGGGCTCTGTCACTCCGCTACTGGGATTCATGTCAAACTATGGTTTGGTTCTGTTGTTTGTATAAAAGAGGGCGTGCGCTATGTCGATAGAAGGAATTCAATCGGCTTCAAAACAGGATGCGATGGTCTATGTTCCCTATTTTCAAGGCCAAAAGCGCAAGATGCTGCCGAAAGCGATCGGCATCTACCAAAATGGTTCCCTTGAAGGAGAACGGATCATTGAAGGCGGGGAAAGCATTCCCTTTGTGGCAACTTGGTTTGTCTCGAAGCTACCGGCAGAGTCTACCCGTTGTCGGTTGCAGTTTGATGGGAATGCGGAACTCAGCTACGAAGTGGATATGCAGAATTCCGAGTTTGTCGATCATCTGATCGGGGTAATTATGAACTATCAGCGCACGAAGCACACGGATTTTTCCCGTGCGTTCTATCGCAAATTATTACAGATGGATGGCTCATCATAAACCAAATCATCAAGATCGATACCCTATAAAGTAGTCATCTAGTTCAGTTATTTCAGTTATAAGGAAGGAGTGAGGGGTGGCACAAGCCAAACACAATAAGCATCTGTTGATCGGTTCAACGATGGCCCACAGTGGCAAATCGGCGATTATTCTCGGACTAGCCCATCAACTAAATCAGCAAGGGATTCAAATCGGCTACGGCAAGCCTTTAGGAACGTATCTTAATACGGAGGCGATCGCGCCGATCGATGCAGATGTGCAATTTATCACCGAACAACTCAAGCTGTCGCCAGCCCAGACGAAAGACCCGCTACTAACCCTCAATGAAGCGAGCTTCACCCAATATTTACAGCCGACGAGCGAGGCAGCGAATGCCATTCACTCGCTATCGAGCTATGTGGATGATATTGCTGGGGATTTGGTGTTGCTTGAGGGGCCGAGCAGTTTATCGGAAGGACGGCTGCTGAATTTGTCGTTGGTGCAGATGGCAGCTCAGTTGGATCTCCCGGTGCTGATGATGGCGTTGTATCATCCGGTGACGCTGATCGATGAGCTATTGGATGTGCAAGAGGCCCTCGGTGATCACCTGATGGGGGTGGTGATTAATGATATTCCGGAGTCTGATGTGGCTGTGGTGGCGGAACAGGTTGCCCCCTATCTGGAGCGGCAGGGGATTCCCGTGTTTGGCCAATTGCCCAGCAATGGGTTGCTCCGCAGTGTGAGTGTGCGGGAGTTGGCCACGAAGTTAGATGCAAAGGTATTGTGTCGTCCGGATCGGTTGGATTTGATGGTTGAGAGTTTGACGATCGGGGCGATGAATGTGAATTCAGCCCTGGAGTATTTCCGCAAGGGTCGCAATATGGCGGTGGTGACGGGGGGCGATCGCAGTGAATTGCAACTCGCGGCCCTAGAAACCTCCACCAATTGCTTGATCCTGACGGGGCATTCTGCACCCCAAGACTTTATCCTCAGTCGTGCTGAAGATTTAGAAATTCCGATTCTGTCGGTGGATCTCGATACCTTGAGCACGGTGGAAATTGCTGACCAAAGTTTTGGCCAAGTTCGCCTCCAAGAACCGATTAAAGTCCAGTGCATCCAAGAGTTGATGCAAGTCCATTTTGATACCCCGCGCTTGATGCAAGCGTTGGGGTTAGAACCTAGTCCTGTTAATGTCTGAAATAATCTGATGCAAACCCTAGACGCGCCTGCCAATTCTGCGATCGCCCTCACCGACACCACGATTCACCGCCGCAAAACGCGCCCGGTTCCCGTCGGTTCCATCACCATTGGAGGCGGCAATCCGGTGGTGGTTCAATCCATGATCAACGAGGATACCCTCGATATTGAGGGTTCCGTGGCGGCGATTCGTCGCCTCCATGAACTGGGCTGTGAGATCGTGCGCGTCACGGTTCCGAGCCTTGCCCACGCCAAAGCCCTCGCCGAGATTAAAGCCAAACTGGCCACCACCTATCAGCCCGTGCCCCTGGTGGCAGACGTTCACCACAACGGCATGAAAATCGCCCTCGAAGTGGCGAAACATGTGGACAAAGTCCGCATCAACCCTGGGCTGTATGTGTTCGAGAAGCCCAGCAGCGATCGCACCGAATACAGCCAAGCGGAATTTGACGACATCGGCGCGAAAATCCGCACCACCCTCGAACCCCTCGTGGTCTCCCTGCGCGACCAAGGCAAATCCATGCGCATCGGGGTCAATCACGGCTCCCTCTCCGAACGGATGCTCTTCACCTACGGCGACACCCCCGAAGGCATGGTGGAATCTGCCCTCGAATTCATCCGCATCTGCGAATCCCTCGATTTTTACAATCTGGTCATTTCCCTCAAAGCCTCCCGCGTCCCCGTCATGCTCGCCGCCTATCGTCTCATGTGCAAACGCATGGACGCTTTGGGCATGGACTACCCCCTGCACCTCGGCGTGACCGAAGCCGGGGACGGCGAATATGGGCGGATCAAATCCACCGCTGGCATTGGGACATTACTCGCTGAAGGCATCGGCGACACGATCCGCGTCTCCCTCACTGAAGCCCCGGAAAAAGAGATCCCTGTTTGCTACAGCATTCTGCAAGCCCTCGGATTGCGCAAAACCATGGTGGAATATGTGGCCTGCCCCTCCTGCGGGCGGACCCTGTTCAACCTCGAAGAAGTCCTCCATAAAGTCCGGGAAGCCACGAAACACCTGACTGGTTTAGATATCGCGGTGATGGGTTGTATTGTGAATGGCCCCGGCGAGATGGCCGATGCGGACTATGGCTATGTGGGGAAACAGCCGGGTTTCATTTCTCTCTATCGGGGTCGTGAGGAAATCAAGAAAGTCCCCGAAGACCAAGGCGTTGAGGAACTGATTAACCTGATTAAATCCGACGATCGCTGGGTTGATCCCTAACCGGATTCCCGCCGTCATCCATCAAACCCGTCATCCCATGGGAGGCTCCCCCGCCCCCGTGGGATTTTTGCGATCGCTCATCCAACAGTCCTCAATGATTTGTAACGTTTGCGGCTCCCCTCTCCCCAACTGCTACTGCTTATACATAACGTTTAAATGTTGGCCTACGTTGCGATCGATCCCCCTGAATCCCCCTTTTTAAGGGGGACTTTTATCGAGTTCCCACCCTTGAAAAGGGGGGCTAGGGGGGATTGAAGGAGTGTAGGCTCTTGAGATGGATTTGTGTATAAGCAGTAGCCCCAACTGGGAGGTGAGGGCTTAATTTTCCGTTGATTGAGGATCGTTATAGGATTTACAAAAATGCGACCATGAGCTTGAAACGTTATAATGAATGCCCATAAGGATGCAATTTAGTATTTGCGATCTTCGAGCGATCGCCTCCTCTTCACGACTGTTTAATTACACCTGTATTTTGTCAACCATTACCCCTCAAACCGGTTCAGCGCAACGTCCAATCAATACCGTTTAGAGAGCCATTCTACTTTTTTAGGGGGATGTGCCAGTTTAAAAAATGGCTAGGGAGATTGTTTCAGAAATCGCTGTATCCCTTGCCAGGTCTTAATCTTTGATAATATCAGCAATACTTTTGAATCCGTTTTAGCTTCTTGGATCGTGCATTGTTTCGTAGCCAGATGATCAACTGGACTAACCCCAGAAACTTAGCAGGAACTTCCTTGGTCATAACCTACAACAAGAGCAGAAAAGCCAGAATAACAACTGATTCACTCTTGCCACTCACAACAACTGAACTCACTCTGCAATTTTTAGGAGATTCCATAATGATTAATTTCAAACGCTGGCAAGCCACGACCGCTCTGATCATGACGTTGGGGATGAACGCCACTGCGATCGCACCCATTTTCGTCGCCCCGATGATTGCCTCCTCCGCTGCCCCCGCCTTGGCCCAAGCGACGCGCTTCCCCGATGTACCCAGCAACCACTGGGCGAAAGACTACATCAATGCGTTGGTCGCTCAAAATGTACTGGCAGGCTTCCCCGATGGCACCTTCCGCCCCGATGCACCCGTCACCCGTGCTCAATTCTCCTCAATGGTTCAGGCTGTTTACAGCACCACAAAAATTCGGAACGCGATTAATTTTGTCGATGTTCCGAGCCGCCACTGGGCCGCCGGTTCGATTCGGACCTCCTACGAAATGGGCTTCCTCTCCGGCTATCCCGGCAACATTTTCCGCCCGGAACAAAACATTCCCCGTGAGCAAGTCCTCGTTTCCCTTGCCAATGGTTTGAACTACAGCCCTAACGCCCCCATGAACCAAGTGCTCAACTATTACGTTGACAATGGCTCCGTGTCTAACTTTGCCCGCTCCGCAGTGGCAGCCGCAACGGAACAGCGAATGGTGGTGAACTACCCCACTCTCACCCGACTGAACCCGACCCGCAACGCGACCCGCGCCGAAGTCGCCGCGTTCCTCTACCAAGCCATGGTGAGCGAAGGCCGAGTTGCGGCGATTAATTCCCCCTACATTGCCAATGCCAACGTGGCCACGGAATATCGCATTCCCGCTGGGACGACGATCCCCGTCAGCTACATGAAGGACAAAATCCTTTTGATGCCCGATGAAACCCTGCCCGTCACCTTTGCAGTGCGCACCAATATCACCACCCAAGAGGGTCAAGTGTTGATCCCGGCGGGCAGTCAGGTGAAGGGCGAATTGCGTCCGGTGGGGGATGATGCCACCCAGTTTGTGGCCCAAGAGTTGACCTATCCTGATGGTTCAACACGATCCTTTAACGCCACCTCTAGCCCGATTACGGAAACCGAAACCGTGCGTCGGGGCACGAATACCGGGGATCTCTTGCGGAATGCGGCATTGGGAACGGCAGCAGCAGCCGCGATCGCTGCCGTCACGGGAGACCGGGCGATCGCCACTGAAGAACTGCTGATCGGCGCGGGCGCGGGTGCAGTGTTGACCCTGATCCAAAACTTCCTGGGTCGCAACAGCGTCGATCTCTTGGTGGTGGAACCGGAAACCAACCTGAACCTCACCTTAGATAATGACTTCGTTGCCTCCGTGCAATAGTCTTCCCATCGGGGACTAAGGCGATCGCGTCGTTCCCTTAGCCCCGGTTTCACAGGATTGTTCTTACGTCTAGCTTCAACTACAATACAGATCCAATAGATCTGTATTGTTTTTTTTGTGGGGATGCAACCCCAACGCCCCAATTTTCGGTACGCCATAATGAAACCATTGAGTTTGTAAACGCCTGTGGTACAAGCACCCCCTAACCCCGAAACCCAATATCCCGACTCAGACGGCAAGCCCATGGCAGAGAACACCAAACAATATCAATGGATTGTGCGTCTGGTGGAAAATCTTAAATGCCTCCTGCAAGACCAAGCCGCCTTTGTCGCTGGCGATCTGCTCTGGTATCCCGTCCAGGTCGAAGGGAAGGCCACACCGCCCTGCCAAGCCCCCGATGCGATGGTGGTCTTGGGTCGTCCCGCCGGAGACAGAGGCAGTTACAAACAATGGGAAGAAGAGAATATCGCCCCCCAAGTGGTGTTCGAGATCATTTCACCGAGCAACACCGCCACCGAAATGGTCGCCAAACAAAATTTTTATGCTCAACACGGGGTCTTGGAGATGTATTTTTATGACCCAGAGTCTCACGATTTTTGGGGACTCACCCGCGAAAAACCAGAAGAAGCCTTTAACCCGGTACTCATGCTCAGTTTGCCTTGGGTTTCGCCGCTGTTACACATTCGGTTTGAAGCGTCTGCCGATGGCTTGGCGGTGTTTTATCCCAATGGTGAACCGTTCAAAACGTTCACCGAGGTGGCGAATGAACGGGATAAAGCATTTGCCAAGTTAAAAGAATTGGGCATCGACCCTAATACCTTATGATTCTGGGTGTTTTGACCCCAATTACAGCAAAAAGCGCAACAGCGAGCCGAAGCCGCCTAACAGGTTTAAGAGTTGAATCCCTAAGCCGCTGCCCCCGCCGGAGCCTTGGCGTTTGTTGATTTCATCAATCAGTCCGGTGGCTAAGGCTTGACCGCCTTCGTCTTCCTGACGCTCAAATAACGCTGCTGCAATTTGAGCATCTTGAATCGCGCCGGCTTCATCGGTGAGACGGAGACGAACGAGGGCGCGACCCAGATAAGCCGGGGCGAAGTCTTGTTTGAGGTTTAGGGATTGGTTGTAATTCGCGATCGCTTCGACATAGTTGCGCTGATTCGCCGCCACGATTCCCAGGGCGTAATATTGTTCCGCCGTTTCCAGGGTTTGGGGTAACCCCACGGCCCCTTCCGTCCAGGCCAAATCCAAGCGCGTCCCCCATAAATTCGTATTCACCAAATAGGCTTGGCGGAGATCCGTCCCCGCCAAATTTGCCCCCAAGAGGTTTGCCCCCAAGAGGTTCGCACTATGGAGCGATGCCCCGGTTAAATCTGCCCCGGTTAAATCGGCTCCGGCTAAGTTCGCTTGGCTGAGGTTGGCAAACCGTAAATTTGCCCCGCGCAGATCCGCCCCTTCAAGATCCGCCAACACCAACCCGGAGCGACTCAGATCGCACTGCACACAACTGCCGCTCGATAGTAATTGACTCGTATGGTTGAGATTTTCAGCCCAGAGGGGAGCCGCAAACAGAGAGGTCAAGAGGCCGGTGGTGATCAGGGTTTTATGCATGAGCCCGAAAAGTGCAAGGATGTTTCTATTCTACCGACTTGTTTTAACAGACCTGGGATCATGGTTGACTCTGCCCCGTTCCACTTTCCGCCCCCGCTCCAACCCGGCGATCGCCTCTGTGCGATCGCGCCCAGTGGAGCCCTCAACGAAATCGCTCGGCTCCAGGATGGTCTTGCCCTCTGGCAGGCGCGGGGCTATCGGGTGGATCTGGGGCCCCATTGGGACAGTCGCTATAGTTACCTAGCGGGCGATGATGCCCAGCGCCGCGCGGCCCTGCGTCAGGCCTGGGAAAACCCGGACTATCAGGGCATTCTCTGTATTCGGGGCGGCTACGGTACAGCGCGATTGTTAGAAGATTGGCACTGGCCCACGGGTCATAAGTGGTTGATCGGGTTTTCGGATATTACGGGGCTGCTGTGGAGTTTAGCGCGGCGCAGGTTGGGGGCGGTTCACGGGCCGGTGCTGACCTCGGTGGGCAAGGAGCCGGATTGGTCGGTGCAGCGGTTGATTGACTGTGTGGAAGGGCGACCCTTAGCCCCGTTACAGGGCAAGGGCTGGGGCCATGGGGCAGCGATCGGGACGCTATTGCCCGCCAATTTGGCCGTGGCGACAAATCTCCTGTTTACCCCCGTTCAACCCGATTTAGAGGGGGTGATTTTGGCTTGGGAAGATGTGATGGAAGCCCCCTATCGTTTGGATCGGATGATTACCCAGTGGCGGCTGAGCGGGGCGTTGAGGGGAGTGCGGGGGATTGCCTTGGGGCAGTTTACAGACTGTGAGGGGAATCCGGGGACTTGGCCGGTGGCGGAGATGTTGCGCGATCGCCTCGCGGATCTCAATATTCCGATTGTGTCTGATTTGCCCTTTGGCCATGTGGCGGGAAATGCGGCGCTCCCCGTGGGCGTGCGGGTGGAGTTGGATGGCGATCGCGGCTCATTAATTATTTTGGACTAATGAGGGTTGAGCCTGTCGAAACCCGGCCGTTGACCCTATCTCTGCGGGAGGTTTTGCCGTGGAATTACAACCAACAGGCAAGGGGAAAGAGCAGATATTCCAGGAAAAAGAGCAACCAAATGAATTGATAAAAACGAGCGATCGCCGCCTTTTCGGTGAGATCAACCCGGCGACTGCGCCAGAGCAGGGCAGCCGCGAGGGCGGTATGGGTCACGATCATCACCGTGCTGTTGATCCCCGGCAACGCCAGCAGACCCACACCGATCATCGCCCCATAACAGGCCACCATTAAACCGCAGCAAATCCGAAACACTGCCGTTTTCCCCAGCAAAATCGTCACGGTTTGGATGCGGTATTGGCGATCGCCGTCCAGATCCGGTACATCTTTAAATAGCGCGATCGCGATCGTAAACCAAAGGATGAACCCCGTCAGCACCCACACGGGCCCTGGAATGCCCCCCGTTTCGCCTTGAAAATACCGAAACAGCCCCACATTCACCACCACCCCGCGCACCGTTAAGATGCACAGCGCCGCCCACAGCGAAAAGCGTTTGAGGCGAATGGGGGGCAACGAATAGGCCGTGCCGATGAGCAGGCTCACGCCCACGGTGAACAGGAGCCAAGGATTCGTGAGGGCAAGGGCGATCGCAATCACTCCCGCTGTAATCACAATCGCTCGACCTTGGGCGGGGGAAAAAACGCCAGAAGCGAGGGGCAGATGGGGTTTATTAATCCGATCAATCTCAATATCTTCGAGTTGGTTGAGGCCGACAATGTAGAGATTGCCGCCGAGACAGGCGACCCAAGCAATGGCGAGGCTCAGGGGGGAAACGGAGGCCGTGGGAGATTGAGCAAGGGCGATCGCCGCCAAGGCCAACACGCTTAAACTCGTGCCGATGATTGTATGGGGGCGGGAAAAACGCCACAGGGCTTTTAGGGTTTGGAGGAAGGGCGATCGCGACCAATGCTCAAGAAAATCGGGGGTCATAACCATCAAATCCGCTCACGTCTGCATCGTTCATAGTAGCGAGGCCGCCCGCCGTGCGTTGCAGCATCCTCAAACCGCACTCAAGCCTCATGGCGCTGATTCCCTTTAAAGCGCAGATATTCCGCCCCGCAGGCGATCGCCCCCGATGCCAAAATCAGCAACACACTGAGGGCATTAATATCCGGCTTCACCCCGGTACGAATCCGACTAAAAATCTCCATCGGCAGCGTCGTCGCTCCCGTTCCCGCTGTAAAGCTGGCAATCAGGAAATCATCCATGCTGAGGATAAAGGAAAGCAAACAGCCCGCGAGGATCGCGGGGGCGAGTTCCGGTAACAGCACCTTGAAAAAAGCTTCGAGGGGAGTTGCGCCCAAGTCCAACGCGGCTTCTTCGAGGTGGGGATCAAGGGTCGTGAGGCGCGAGGAAACGACGATCGCCACATAGGCCAGACAAAACACCACATGGGCCGCCACAATCGTCCAGAGACTGAGTTGAATCCCCAACACGGCCAGGAAAATCAGGGTGGACACCGCGATCGCAATATCCGGCACAATCAACGGCAAATAGGCCACCCCGCGATAGAGCGCCTTGCCGCGAAAGCGATACTTTGCCAAACCCAACGCCATCAACGTACCGAGGACAGCCGCGATCGCCACCGATGCGATCGCCACCGTCAAACTATTCTCCAACGCCCGGACAATCCGCCCATCCTGAAACAGCTTCCGATACCAGCGCCACGAAAACCCCGTCCAACCCGCACTATAGGCCGACTCATTAACGCTATAGACCGCCAAAACTGCGATCGGCAAATACATATAAAAAAACATCAACGCCGCAAACAGACCTTGCCACGACACCCGCCAAGGACGCGAATCAGAACGGCTCATAGTCCCTTGATCACTTCCCCTTCGTTTGGAAATAGACTTCCATCACCTTCGCCACCATGGGCCCAGCCACTTTACGCCGCCGCCGCCCGAATGCTCCGCAAACGCCACCACCACAATCTCCGGATTGTCATAGGGCGCAAACCCCCCAAACCAGGCATGGGACTCACCCGGAGGTGCTTCGGCTGTACCGCTCTTCCCCGCAGCAGAGGGAACCTCCGCAATATTCAACGCATTCCCCGTCCCGGCTGTCACCACCGATCGCAACCCTTCTCGCAAGGTTTGCAGCGTCGTTGGCTTTAACTCCATCGATGTCGTGGGCTTAGGCGGTTGGTCAGGATCTTGGAATAAATGGGGCGTAACTCGATTGCCGCCATTGGCCGGCACCGCGAACATCACCGCCACCTGCAATGGTGTCGCCTGGGTGAACCCTTGACCGATCGACATATTCACCGTATCCCCAGCCGTCCATTCCCAATCAAACTGCTCACGCTTCCAGGCATCATCAGCAATCAGCCCCGCCGTCTCCGATTTCAACTCAATCCCTGTGGGTTTACCAAATCCGTAACGACGCGCCCAGTCAATCAGCACCGGCCCACCGACACCCCGGCCAATCTGACCATGGAACGTATTACTACTCCAAGCCATCGCCCGTACATAGCCCATCGGCCCAAACCCAGCGCGGTTCCATTCCCCAAACGCCGTTCCTCCAACTCGGAGATAGGCAAACGTCGGCAACACCGTATTCGGCGGATATTTCCCAGACTCCATCCCGGCTGTTGCCGTCACCACCTTAAACGTCGAAGCTGGTGGAAACCCGCGCAACGCCCGATTCACAAAGGGGTTGCCTTCACCCTGGAGTTCAGCCCATTGCTGTTCTGTAATGCGCCCGGAAAAAATATTAGGGTCAAAGGTGGGATAACTAGCCATAGCCAAAACGGCCCCGTCTTTCGGGTCAATGGCAACGATCGCGCCCTTCCGTTTTCCCAGAGCCGCCTCCGCCGCCCGTTGAAGATCGATATCAAGCGTGAGCTGCACATCCCGACCCGCTTTCGCCGGTTTTTGTCCCAAGATCTGAACAGCTTGCCCGGAGCCGTCTACTTCCACTTGTTGGCCGCCCCATTCCCCCCGTAATTCATCTTCGAGGGCTTCTTCAACCCCCATTTGCCCGACAATATCCCCTAAACGATAGCCACGCGGTGCTCGTTCCTTGAGTTCTTCGGCATTGAGTTCGCCAGTATAGCCGAGGACATGGGAGGCTAACTTCTTGTTGGGATAGTCCCGGACATGTTCGATGTCCACATCCACCCCTTGGAGGTCACCGCTGTATTCTTGAATGGCCGTAATTTGCTGGGGGGTCAAATCTCGACCGACCCGAATCCGGGTGGGGGAGTTGTAACCCGCCGCTTCGACGGGATCGCGAATTTCAGCTTCAGGTAGGTTGAGGATTTGGGACAACCGTTGCACGGTGAGATCCCAGGTTTCATATTTTTGGGCCAGCGGCCAGATATAGGCCGAATGGGTGAGGCGGCTACTGGCTAAAATCCTGCCTTTGCGGTCAAAAATTGTGCCGCGCACGGGTTGGCGGGGCACAACGCGAATCCGGTTATTTTCGGCGAGCTCTTTGTTATGTTCGCCTTCTACGAGTTGGAGGTATGCCAGCCGCGAACCAATACCGCCAAGCAGCGTCAGGCTGATCAGCAGCATGATGAAAACCGATTGGTGGCTCAGACCGACCGTTCTAGGGGTCTGTTTTCGTCCAACTTTAGACGTGGGTTGTAGCGCAGTGGGATGAATGGCTCGCATTATAGATTAACCGTTCAAGGGATGGGTAGCGGAGAACCAATACAGAGAGGTATTGAGACTTCGTCGCCTAGAATGACACCCTGCAGATTGACCTGCCTGTGGAATAGGTTTTGATCTGAACTGACTCAGCTTTCGCATTATCTCGCCATGAATTGAACCTATATTAACCTCTGATTGAGTAATTTGTAGCATGGCTTGGGGTGAGATTATGTCATCGGATGGCGGCAATTGACCCAATGCTGGGACAGGGGAGGGCGGCGTGTTTCAGCGGAGCTTTACCACCATACGACCAAAATATTTTGCCATCAGCAAAAATTTTGATCCGGTGACCACCCGTAAAAGTACAAGGACAGCGATACCCACGAGACTGAAGACCATCATCAGGGGTCTAGGGTCTCACCATGCTGCTTCAATCGGGTGGGATTCAGGGGGTCAGAGACTGGCCTGATGGCGGGAGTTGCCTCGCTTGGCTACCGTTGGGGCTGGACTTGGGAGGGGTCAATCCCCAACGGGGGCGAGACGACGCGATTAGCTTTCGGCTTCGGTGGGAGCGAGGGGTTTTTCGGGAGATGGGGGTGAGGCCTTGTCGCTTTTTTCTTGGGCGAGGAGGTTGATGATCGATGTTTTTTCGAGGAGACCTAACACCACGTCTTGTTCGTCAATCACGACGAAGGTTGTGTTGGGTTGTTTTTCCAGTTGCTTGACGACGGTCAGGAGGGATTGACGGGCGGGGACGGTGAGGGGGAGGGTTTCGGTGTTCAGGACGGCGCTGAGGTCAGTTTCAGTCCAGAGGGAGGTGGGGATGGTTTTGAGGCTGTCGGGGTTGAGGGTGCCGAGGAGTTTGCCGTCGGCATCGGTCAGGATGAATTGCGACCATTGGGGCTGACCGATGATGTGGGCGTTGACGAATTCCCGAATGTTCATGTTGGCTGGGGCGATGGGGCTTTTGGGGGCGATCGCATCCTGAGCCGTGAGGTGGTCTAACTTATCCTGCACCTGGGCAGATTGAGCAGACATCCCGGCGTTTTGCAGCAGGAACAAACCGATGAAGGTGGTCCACAAACTCCCGATCGGGCTAATGCCGAGAACCGCGAGAATCCCGATCACCACTGCTAACCAACCGAACACTTGACCCACCCGACTGGCATAGAGCAAGCCTTTATTGGGGTTGCCGGTGATTTTCCAAATGATCGCTCGGAGGATATTCCCCCCGTCCAAGGGCAAGCCAGGAATGAGGTTAAACAGTGCCAGCACCAAGTTGATCGGGGCGAGGAACGAAAGCACTGCCAGCACCGCAATGGGGAGACCGATGTTCGCGCTGCCAATGCCGGCAAAGAGAATAAACAGGGCAATACTAACAAGGGGGCCAGCGATCGCGATCGCCAACGATTGCCACGGCTTTTCCGCATCTTTTTCGAGCAGGGCTAGGCCGCCAAAAATAAAGAGGGTGATCGATTTCACCTTAATCCCTTGGGACATGGCCACCAAGCTATGACCCAGTTCATGGGCTAAGACAGACGCAAACAGGAGCAGCACCGTCACCAGCCCCAACAGAATGGACGCAACGCCACCGAATTGCGGCAGGGAAATGGCAAACTCTTGCCCAAACCAAAATGTCCCCAGGGCTAAAATCAAAAACCAAGAGGGGTTTACAAAAAAGGGAATGCCAAATAATTGACCAACGCGAATATTGCCGTTCATTGATGTTCCTCGTATCCTCGGACAGACGCTACAGAATCGCAACGCCTCCCCATTGTATCGAGGGCTGGTCAGAGAGAATCGCCCTCAAAGGTGAGGTTTTCCGACTTGTTTGCCTCAGATATGAAAAATCTTCCGGTGTTGAGCCCGCTCGAACGGAGCCCCACACCCGGAAGATTTCGACCGGCGTTGTGAATCTTGCAATCCCCTTAGCGCGTTTTTTCAGCCCAAACGCGAGTCGGCAAGCCCCAGATGTAGATAAACCCTTCCGCAGCCTTGTGATCGAATTGATCGTCGGCGGTGTAGGTGGCGAGATCCGGTGAGTAGATCGAGAGGTCGGAACGACGACCCACAATGCTGGCACTGCCCTTGAACAGTTTGACCCGCACCACCCCAGACACTCGCTCCTGGGTTTGTTTCACGAAGGCATCAAGGGCTGTTTTTAAGGGGCTGTACCACAGACCTTGATAGACCAAGTTGGTGTAGGTCTGTTCGATGGTTTGCTTGTATTGGGTGACATCGGCGGTGAGGGTCAGGCTTTCGAGGTCACGGTGAGCTTGGATGAGGACGAGCAAGGCCGGAGCTTCATAGATTTCCCGTGACTTGATCCCCACGACGCGGTTTTCCACCATGTCAATGCGGCCGATACCGTGGGCTCCGACGCGATCGTTGAGCTCGGTGATCAGGTCGATGGGGCCGAGGGGGCGACCATCGAGACTGACGGGAATGCCTTGCTCAAAGCCGATTTCGACATAGTCCGGTTCGTTGGGCGTGTCGGCGATCGCCCGCGTCATCGCGAAAATCTCTTCGGGCGGCTCCGTCATCGGATCTTCGAGGGGGCCCGCTTCAATACTGCGACCGAGTAAGTTGCGATCGATACTGAAGGGTGAGGACTTTTTCACTGGGGAGGGAATCCCGAACTTTTCCCCGTAGGCGATCGTTTCTTCCCGGCTCATGCCCCACTCCCGTGCCGGAGCTAGCACCTTCAAGGACGGATTCAGGGCCGCAATCCCCACATCAAAGCGGACTTGATCATTCCCTTTCCCCGTACAGCCGTGGGCCACCGCGTCCGCGCCATATTTTTCCGCCGCTTCCACCAGCATCTTGGCGATCATGGGCCGAGCCAAAGCCGTGGAGAGCGGATAGCGACTTTCGTACAGAGCATTGGCCTGAATCGACGGAAACGCATAGTCCGTTACAAACCGTTCTTTGCCATCAATGACGAGAGACTCCGATGCCCCAGAGTCCAACGCCTTTTGTTGAATGGGGCCCAGCTCATCGCCTTGACCGAGATCAGCCGCGAGCGTGATGACTTCTTTGACTCCCCATTCTTCTTTCAGGTATGGAATACAAACAGAGGTATCGACACCTCCAGAGTAAGCAAGGATAACTTTATCTGCGCGACCCATGATTTTTCCCCCACAAGGATTTTGACCGAGGAGTCATTGTACGCAAGGCATCCGGGAAAGTCAAAGCGATGTCAAGATTCTCTCACTCTTGCACCGGGGTGAGGGGGTCTTTGGTGACGCTGGGAATCGCTGCGAGGATTGCCGTTGCGATCGCCTCTGGCGTATCCTCCGGGTGGGGTTGAATATGAAGGTCGGCTTGGGCGTAGCGATCGCGCCGGGCCGCGTGCAATTCCGTCAACTGCAACAGCCGATCTTGCGCCGTCAGCAGCGGACGACTCGTATCCTGACTCACCTCCAATCGCGCCGCAATCACCGCCAGCGCGCCCATACTGCCCCAGAAACCGATACCGCCATCCATGGTGACCCGCTTGGGCACCGGCTTGGTTTTGTCCATCGCGCTCCAGATGGGCATCAGCAGGAAGAAGGCGAAGTAGAAGATGGAGCAGATCTGCGCCAGGGCGGTGCGCGCCGGCGTGGGCGCCTTGACCCCCAGCACGCCCATGATGAGGAAGGAGGCTGTGAACAGCACCAGCATCACCTTGGTG
>CAZCWE010000001.1:28630-40423 GCA_964502285.1 uncultured Spirulina sp.
AGCGGCGGATCAAGCCAAATCACCAACCCCTCCCGCAGATAGCCCCAATTTTTCGGAGCCAGCACCGCCCCCCCACCCGTCGCAATCACACTTTGGGTATAGGCACAAACCTGCTCTAAAACCTGGGTTTCCACCCTGCGAAAATAGGCTTCTCCAGCCGTGGCAAACAGCTCAGAAATACTCTGATCCGTCACCTGCTCAATCAAAATATCAGTATCAAAAAAACGGTAATTAATCTGACGAGACAACACCCGCCCCACCGTACTTTTGCCACTCCCCATCATGCCAACGAGGAAAAGGCTGATTCGTTTTAATATTAAGTTCTGCGTCATTTTATGAATGCGATTTTGAGAAGACAGCCGGTTGAATTTACAAGATGTATCGGCATTGATACAAACCCCACAGAGAATGGACAAATCCGTTAGGGTGAGGAAGAGAGTTAGAGAATCTAAAGAAAAGATTAAAGAATGTAACCATTCTGACGGCTAGCTCCGAAATGCCTATGGCATAATACCCCTATTGCACTCAAATGGTAGGTCCATATGACTCCTGCAATGCTTCGACAACTCTGGTCTTTAGTTGAAAATGCCCAGGCAACAACCATCCTAAATCAGGACGATTCAAGTCTGGTTCAATGGCTTTTAGCCCGCCTCAGCGAGCAATGTTCCCTAGCCACTGAAGACGTTGAACTCATCAGCCATTATATTCGGTCTCGCACCCCACTGATTCGTGAAATTGCCTCAGCCCAGGGCTAAAACAGTACCCCCTCAGTGCCCCTCAAGGCGATCAACGGCAGCCAAAGATCCCCTGCCCAGTGCGGCTGTCCTAATCATCTCGAAAACCAGCAAATTAACCGCACCTTGATCTTCGATCGCTAGCCCAGATCTGAACTCCGCAAATCCTACTCCCCCCAGCAATTCCCCCCCATTCTCCCACACCGCGATCCGTCAGCGTGAGCAGCACATCCATGGGGAGTCCGGCAGCCTCAAAATACGCCGCATCACCATGACTGAAATTTTTCAGCACCATTTGGTATTTCGTCACTTTTGATACCGAATTTCTGAAAATGCAGCCTCTAATCTCCATCCTGACTAGCAAACTCATTTTCATTTTGTAAAAAAAGACACACCAACATTACAGATAATCACGAAGTGTATATACTTGTTTAGTGTAAATTCTTAGCCCTCGTGGTGTGATTGTCATGCGTAAATGGAATTCGTTATTTTTGTCTTTGCTTTTGATGGGGTCTGTGGCAGCCTGTGCAACTCCCCCTGAGCCAGCAGCCGACGGCGAAGAAGGTGGTTCAGAAGACACCGAGTCTGTTGCAGGTTCGAGCCGGTTGGACACCGTTAAAGAGCGCGGTACCCTAATTTGTGGTGTTGACGGTGGGATTCCTGGGTTTAGCTTTGTGGATGAATCCGGTGAATATTCAGGCTTGGATGTGGATCTGTGTAAGGCTGTGGCTGCGGCTGTGTTGGGTGATCCCGAAGCCGTTGAATATCGTCGTCTGGACTCCACGGAGCGTTTTACCGCGCTAGCGGGGGGGGAAGTGGATATGCTCTCCCGGAACACGACTTGGACGATTAGCCGCGACACCTCTGTGGGTCTGGAATTCGCGCCGACGACTTTCTACGACGGTCAAGGCATGATGGTGCGGGCCGACAGTGGGATCGAAACCCTCGAAGATTTTGATGGACGCTCCGTTTGCGTGGAAGCGGGGACGACGACTGAACTGAACCTCACGGACAAGATGCGGAAAGCGGGGGTTGACCCGGAAGTGAAAACTTTCCAACAAGCTGATCCGGCCTATGCTGCCTATGATGATGAGCTTTGTGATGGCTTCACCTCGGATAAGTCTCAGTTGATCGCTCGCCGCACAACCCTCTCTAATCCGGAAGATCATGTGTTGCTTGATGTCACGATGTCCAAAGAGCCCCTTGGCCCTGTGACGATCAATAATGACTCGGCTTGGTTCGATGTGGTGAAGTGGGTGACCTTCGGCTTGATTGAAGCGGAAGAATTCGGGATCACCTCTGAGAATGTCGAGGAAATGGCGAACAGCGAAGACCCCAACATCAGCCGCTTTTTAGGGGGTGAAGGAGATCTCGGTGAAGGGATTGGCTTAGACAATGACTTCATGGTGAATGTGATTTTGGCTGTGGGGAACTACGGTGAAGTGTACGAACGGAACCTAGGGGCTGAATCACAATTTAATTTGGAACGCGGCTTGAATACCCTCTGGACGGAAGGCGGCTTACTCTATGCTCCTCCCTTCCGTTAGGGTGTGATGTCTATCTGAACCGGGAGCGGGACGGGTCTGTCCTGCTCTCTATGATTGTTGTTACTTCGGTTTTGCACCATGACCCAATCCCCAGAGCATCAGGTTCCCCTTTGGCGCGATGACCGTTTTTGGAAAATCGCCCTGCAAGTTTTAGCGGTGGTGGTGGTGGTGGCGATCGCCTCACTGCTGATCTACAACCTCAATATCAACATGCAGCGGGCGGGCTTGGAATTCGGTTTCGAGTTCCTCGACAACCAAGCCTCGTTTGATATTCTCGATAGCGTCGCTCCCTACAACGTGCCTGAAGAAACCTATAGCAGTGTTTTTCCCTACAGTCCGACGGACAGTTATGGGCGCGTGCTGCAAGCCGGTTTGGTCAATTCGTTGATCATGATGGTGTGTGGGATTGTGTTTACCACCATTGTGGGAATCATCGTCGGCGTTTTTCAGTTTTCCAACAACTGGCTGCTGCAAAAAGGCAGCCAACTCTATATCGAAATCATCCGGAATACGCCGCTGCTCCTGCAACTCTTTTTCTGGTATTCGGCGGTCTTCTCTCAGTTGCCCCGACCGGATGAACGCCTGGGTATTATCGGCACGATCTACGCTAGTAAACGCGGGATTTTCATGCCCTGGCCGGCAACGTCACCGTTGATGTGGGTGAGTTTGGCGGCTTTGATTGTGGGGACGATTGGCCTCATCGGGTTATGGAAATGGCGCGTTTACTTGATGGTGGAGCAGGGCTTGCCGGGTAAAACACAACTCTATGGTCTGATTGGCATTGCGATCGCCATGGTCATCATTTTCTGTTTTGGCCTCGGTTGGGCGTTCCCCCAAGAACTCACCCTTGATCCGAGTCAATTTGAAGCCAACGACATCGAAGACTTTACCACCTGCGTCGCCGAAACCTATGGCGTTTCGTCCCTCGCACCGCCCATCGGTGATGAAGCGATCGCCAGCTATCCCAAATGCCTACAAACGGGTGAATTTGAATATGGGTTGCGGCTATCCCTGGAATTCTCGGCCCTGCTGGTGGGCTTAGTGCTGTACACGGCTGCCTTCATTGCAGAGATCGTGCGGGC
This sequence comes from uncultured Spirulina sp., assembly GCA_964502285.1. Classification (GTDB taxonomy): domain Bacteria; phylum Cyanobacteriota; class Cyanobacteriia; order Cyanobacteriales; family Spirulinaceae; genus Spirulina. The sequence continues at coordinate 31,994 of CAZCWE010000001.1, forward strand.
GGGGATTCAATCGGTGGCAACGGGCCAGTGGGAAGCATCGAGCGCCCTGGGCATTCACTCCAACCTCACCATGCGCCTTGTGGTCTTTCCCCAAGCGTTGCGGGTGATCATCCCCCCGTTGAATAGCCAATACCAAAACTTGGCAAAAAACTCCAGTTTGGGGGCAGCGATCGCCTACGCCGAACTCTATAACGTCGCCAACACCACCTATAACCAATCCGGACGACCCATTGACGTGATGCTGATCATCTCGGTCACCTACCTCGCGATCAATATGGTCATCTCCTTGTCCATGAACGCCTTTAACCGCGCGGTTCAAATCAAGGAACGATAAACCTCGGCTGGGCCATCTTTGCTGCCCCAGCCCTCGTTCTTTTTTGTCGTCTATCCAACGGATTTAAACCCCAATATGACTGCCCATACCCCCACTAGTCCTGCTCTACCCCCACCAGATGTTCGCCCCACCCCTGCGAATTGGGTAAAGCAAAATCTCCTCACCCCGTGGTACAACGCGGCGATCACCTTCATCATTGGCGGCGGCTTTCTCTGGTTCGCCTATGGATTTCTCGTGTGGGTCTTTACCCAAGCACAATGGGAAGTGATCCCAGCCAACCTCGCGATTTTCACCGCCGGTCGCTACCCCGATGAACAATACTGGCGGCTCTGGGTTGCGGTGGGCATTATCGTCACCCTCGCTGGGATTTCCTGGGGAGTTGTGGCGCGGAATGTGACGCTGTTTAGCCGCAATGTGTTGATTGGCTTAGGGATAGCGGCGCATATCTGTTTTGTGTTGCCGATCCCCGTGCTGCCCTGGCGATTGCTCGTCGTCGCCATGCTAGATCTTCTCATAGCCACAGCCTGGATCGGGCAGCAACTGGGGAAAAAAGTCCCCCAATTGGGTCAATACACCACCTTCGCCTGGCTTGGTTCTTTCTTCGTCTATCTGTGGTTGATTGGCGGTAACCTCGGCTTAGAACCCGTCAAAACCAACGAATGGGGCGGCGTGGTGCTCACGGTCTTGATGGCGGTGATTAGTATTGCCATTTGTTTCCCCTTTGGGGTGACGATGGCCTTGGGGCGACAAAGTGATCTGCCGGTGGTACGCCTCTTTTCAGTACTCTACATTGAAGTGATTCGGGGGATTCCCTTGATCGCCATTCTGTTTATGGGTCAGGTGATTATCCCGCTATTTTTGCCCGAAGGGATGCGCCCCGACCGGGTCTTGCGAGCGATCGTCGGGTTGACGCTCTTTAGCTCGGCCTACCTTGCGGAGAACGTGCGCGGCGGGTTGCAATCGATCCCCAAAGGCCAAGAGGAAGCCGCCAAAGCCCTCGGACTCAATCCCCCCTTAACGGTGTCGTTGATTGTCTTACCCCAAGCCCTCAAAGCGGTGATTCCGGCGATCGTCGGTCAATTCATCAGCCTTTTCCAAGACACGACCCTCCTCTCGATTGTGGGCTTGGAAGAACTGTTGGGCATGAGTCGCTCGATTTTGGCGAACCCGAATTTTATCGGTCGCTATTCTGAGGTGTACTTGTTCGTGGGGCTGTTGTATTGGATCTTCTGCTACGCGATGTCCTTGGGCAGTCGGTATGTGGAGAAGAAACTAAATACCGGGCATTAACGATCCGGGGCGGATTTCCCTGCGATCGCGTCTAGAGCCTGAGCCGCCAATGGTAGGATGAAACAATCGTTATTTTGAAGTTACGCACCAAATACGGAGAGCAGCATGGTTGAATATCTTTTATTGGGGATTGTGATCGGTCTTGTCCCCGTGACCCTAGCCGGGTTATTCGTGGCGGCATACATGCAATATAAGCGCGACGATCAAGCGATTAGCTAAGGCTCATCTCAGCCATCAGCGACGATTCCTGTGGGACGGGCAAGGCTGCTCGTCCTCCTGCTTTTTGGGGCCTATGGCAGGCGATAAAAAGCGATCGCACTATTGCCGTAGGTTTTGCAGCGATCGCACTCCAACCCCGCGATCTCCTCCGGTTGCCACTGACGCGGGCTATATTCCACCGCTATTTCCCCCCCAGACGTGAGCAGTTGATGGGTGGCGATCGCCCTTAACACCGGCCGGTAGAGTTCACCGGCATAGGGCGGATCGAAATAAATACAGTCGAACTGTTGCCCTGCGAGTTTCGCGAGGGTTGCCACCACATCACCGCGCAAAATCTGGATCTGTTGATCGGGTTGGGCTAGGGTTTGCCAATTGTCACGAATCACACCGCAGGCCCTGCCCCATTTTTCAATCCCCGTCACCGTTGCCGCACCCCGGCAGAGGGCCTCAGCTCCCATCGCCCCCGACCCCGCACAAAGATCCAGCCAGGCACAGCCGGGGATGCGATCGCGCCAAATCTGAAACATCGCCTCCCGGACTCGACCGGGGGTGGGGCGTACCGTTTGGCCCGGCAGGGTTTTGATCCGGCGATTACCATAGATGCGCATCGGTTTGCCCCAGAGCTTGGCATTGTGCGAGGAGGTCGCGCTGTTCCGGCCAGATCATCGGCGGTAACGAGTCGAGGGGGAACCAATGAAGGTGGTAAGCGTGTTTAGTATCTGTGGGTTGGCCGGAGGTTTGCACGGTGGTGAAGAGGAAATAATGCACCACTTTCCAGGCAGTTTTATGAAGGTTGAGACGTTCGCATACGCCTAATTTTTGGATGAGGTGCAGTTGGCTGAGGCCGGCTTCTTCATGGATTTCGCGACGGGCAGCGGCTTCGATGCTTTCCCCCGGTTCCACATGGCCTTTGGGGAGGATATAGCCCGCGTTAATGGGGCGATCGCCCTCTTCAACAACCGCGATCAGCCATTGGCCCGTGGTGCGATCGCGCCGCACCACCACACCCCCCGCCGACACCCGCATCGGCACATCCGGCGATCGCACATACCAACTGTGATCAATCTCAATCATGCCCACATCTCCCTAAACCCAATGCACCACTTGCCGCTCACGAATCACCCGCTGACAAACCGCCTCCGTCTGCTTGGCCAACCGCCGCCAATGAAACTTATGGTTGAGATCTTCATAGGCATTTTTCGCCAACCGCTCGCCATAGTCAGGATGTTGCAGCACATCTAAAATCCCCCAGGCTAAGGAATCCGGATTATTGGTTTGGGTGACAACCCCCGTCTTGCCATGCTCCACCACCTCCGGCAGGCCGCAGGTATCCGACACCACCACCGGCACTCGCGCCGCAAAACTTTCGAGCACCACAATCCCAAACGGCTCATACAAACTGGGGAACACCGCACAGTCGGCAATCACCTGAAAGCGGTTTAACTCCTGCTCTGGCATAAACCCCGTAAACAGGCATTTATGGGCGATGCCAAGGTTCCAGGCCTGTTCTTTGAGGTGATCCACGTTGCCGCCGCCGATAATCACAATCTTGGCGTTGCCGTTCATCTCTGCAATCACGCGGGGTGCAGCGGCGATCAACACGGAGATCCCTTTTTCATAGCTCATGCGGCCGAGATAATAGACAATTTTCTCCGTGTTGAGGGCAAAGCGATCGCGGAAGGCACTGTAGTTAAAGTTGGGATCGAGATTCTTTTTGGCGGCGCGGATGCCGTTGTAAATGATGTCGAGTTTGTTCGGGGGGGTGTGAAAGGCGATTTGCAGTTCGCGTTTCATATGTTCAGTGCAGACAATGACGCGCCAGGCTTCGTGGGACAGTTGCACCTCTTTGCTGTGGATATAGCTTTGGGTGGGGGTGTAGATGCCGTTGTAGCGGCCGTATTCGGTGGCGTGGATGGTGGCGAGGACGGGCAATTTGAAGCGATATTTGAGGGCGATCGCTGCATCCCCCACCAGCCAATCATGGGCGTGGATCAGGTCAAAATCACCCTCAGCGGCGATCAACTCCCCTCCGTACCGTCCCATGCTCTCGTTCATATTGACGACCCAATGGAAAAAATCATTCCCATAGGCCACCGCCACCCGGTGAAGCTGAATCCCGTCTACCACCTCCCGTTGGGGTGTTTTCCCGAACTCCACTGTGATCAGATGCACCTCGTGACCCAAGGCCACCAATTCGGGATACAACTCAGCGACATGACGCGCAATCCCACCAATGATACGGGGCGGAAATTCCCAAGCTAGAACAAGAATTTTCATTGAAATTGATTGGATGGATGCCGCTGTCAGTTGATGCCTTTTGGATTGGGAACCGCTCTAGTCTGGTGATGTTAAACCATACTCTATCAAAATGGCTCGACATTGCAAGCAAGTGAGCGTTTGCCGGAGTTGGGTCATCCCGGCAGGGGTAGTGGGATAGCGAGCACCACCGGGCAGGGGGGGCGGCTCGTGGTGGGGATCAAGCTCGGCAACGAAGCCGTAGAGGGTTTGGTTAGAAAAGGAGCTGTTGATCAGCCAGCCGGTGGTATTCAAAGCGGTGAGGGTGCGGATCGCGTCTGGCTCAATGCCCAGCTCGCGGGCGAGAATCTGAGGGGCGATCGCCTCTGGGGTGCTGCCCTCCGGAACCCGCCCGCCGGGAAAATCCCAGGTCGCCTGATCCACGCCGGGACGGTATTGGGGCGCAGGCAGAAGAATCTGGTGGCGATGGATGGGCAAGATGATCACCGAGTCGGCTTTTTCGACGCGCCAGTAATCATGCTCTTGGCCGGTGCGATCACGCCATCGTTCGGCGATCAGCGTCAACCAGGGCGATCGCACCGTGGCCAACGTCGTGAGCCTGTCCCAATAGTCCGCTTTAGGGGACATCAGCCGTTACCTCATAAATTTGCATATCTCGTTCTTTTCCCTTAAGGGCCACACGACCTAAATCCGTGAAAGCGATCGGCACTTCGTCGCTGGGCTCACTCCGCACCGATTGATAGACCTTTTTCGTGATTAACGTTTGTCCCCACTGGGCGCGGCTGGTGAGTCGTGACGCAATATTCACCGTATCGCCGAGAATATTAAACTCCCGCCGTCCCCTCGGTTCACCAATTTCGGCCGCAAACACCAACCCCTGGGCGATCCCAATCTGACAGGCCAGTTGATAGGGTTGATTCCCCACAGGCAAAGACGGCAGTTGCGCGATCAAGGCTTGAATTTGCCAGGCGACTCGCACCGCCCGCCGAGCATCGTCCGTGTAGCGATTCAAGGCCCCAAAATAAATCAAAATGTCGGGGTCATTGAGTTGATAGGTGGGGTTTTTCATAATCCCCCCCGCTGCGGTGACGAGCCCGTCAATTAACGACAAAACATAGCCACAGTGCTGCACCAAAGCGGCTTCCTCGTCGGGATGGGCGCGATCGCAGGCCGCCGACACTCCAATCACACTGACAAACATCACCGTTAACGGCGTAAACCGGGCCGGAATTTGCCGCTGACTGACATTCATCACCGCCAACTCCAACACCGGCCGCGGCAGATAACTCGCCAACGGCGTGATCTGATGCACAAGGGTGGTGATTTCCTGGGTAAACCCGGCCGGGGTGCGGTCAAACAAGAGCGAACCACCGGCCCGCCGCCGCCGAAACGTAATATCGTATTCTCCCAATTCATCTTTAAAATCATCCACCACCAGGACATGGTGAGGCGATAGGGGCTCCACCGTCCAATCCGGCGGTAATTGATGCGCCGCCGCTGCGGTTAAACAGACTCGGCCCACCACCCCAGAGCCTTCGGCCCCCTTCGCTTGGTGAACGGCATGACCCAACAGCATCCGCAACATCCGAGCCGGTGTGCCTGTGTCTACGGTCAGAAATCGCCCGGTGTGAATCCCCACCCGCATCCGCAGCGAGAGGGGGCCTTGCTGGGTTTCCAGGTGGGCAAAGTCCACCATGGCCCGCTGCATCCGCAACCCAGCCCGCACAGCCCGGAGAATATCGTCGCCTTGGCGATCGCAGGGGAACTCCGCCAAGAGCGCATCGCCGGTAAATTCCAACAAATTCCCCCCCGACTTACTGATAATTTCCACCATCGCCCCAAAGTAACGATTGAGCACCGCCAACAGCTCATCAGCTCCGTCATGGCCCTGGGTGAAATACGCCTCCATCAGGGTGGTGAAGCCCGCAAGATCCGTAAATAACAGCGTGCCCGATTGCCATGTGGAGCGGTTGTGGCCAGGAATGGGGGGAGCCGTTGCAATGGTGGGGGGAACGTATTGCTCTAGGATGTGGCGGAGGGTGCGGAGATGTTCAAACACTGCCGTGAGCGTTGCGGTGTCCGGTTTCACCCAAGCCAAGGTGTACAGGTGTGCCGGCAGCAGCAAGCGTAATTCATGTTCAACAGGGCTTAACGGCGACATAATTTAGCAACGTTAGGTGCAGAAGCGCAGGGATGTATCTTATCTGTCTTCACATTAGGAGAGAGAAAATCCGTTGATTCTAGGATTGGGGCTCAGCGAATCCCATGGTGGTTGGCCCGTTGCCATTCCGGTCGCCCCTTACCCATAATTAAGATGGTTTTCCCTTCGTGTAATGAAAAATGCCATGAACCTTCGGACGTTTGCGATCGCAGTCCTCTGTAGCAGTTGTCTCTTCTGGCCCAAACCCAGCCGCGCCGATAACAGCCTGAACCAACTGCTACAACAGTCCATTTGTGGGCAAAATTGGTTCCAAGCCGTCCGCATTTTGACCGAAATGAAACGCCTTGCTCCCCAAGACGCAGCCCGTCTTACAGTGTATCAAAGTCGCCTCCAAACTCTCGCCGATCGCAACATCTTCATCACCGGCTGGGACTGTAGCGACCCCCTCCCCACCGCCTCCGCCGCCCAACCCGCCGCCGCCCAGGGCGATGGCTTCACCATCCCGATTATCGATCGCAATAACGGCATTCCCGTGGTCTCCGTCACCTTCAACGGGGAAACCGTCCCGATGCTCTTCGACACCGGCGCATCGAGCACGATGATTTTGCCCAGCCTCGCGGCGCGGATTAACCCCACGATCCTCGGCCAGGCATTTGTCACCGTTGCGGACGGTCGGGTGGTGCCGAGTCTCTATGGCACGGTGGCGGAGGTGCAGGTGGGTAACCTCTCCCTGGATACCGTGGAAGTGACCTTTTCCGAAGGGGTGGATGAATTAGCCCTCGGTGGCATGGGGCTATTGGGGCAAAACGTCTATGGTTCCTATGATGTGACGATTAAAGAAAACGTGATCGAACTGCGATCGCGCAACGCCCCCACACCGGAATGATCCTTGCTAGGCTTACAATTGGCGAAGCCACACTGTAAGCAAAGACTTGGGCAAAATCATGGCGAGTGTACGACTCCGAAAACTAGGTGAATATCTCCGTCCCCACTGGCCAAAGGTTGTCCTTGGGATCGTCGCACTGCTGATTGTGAATATCATCGGTGTCTACATTCCCCTCCTGATCCGGGACAGCATCGATCAACTCCAGGGTTCCGTCCAATTCAGCATCATTTTTCGCTATGTTGCCCTGATCTTCACCTACGCCTCGATCATGTGGGTGATGCGGATGTTTTCCCGGATCATCATGTTTGGGGTCGGGCGACAGGTGGAATTTGACCTTAAACAGCGCATTTTTCAACACCTCCTTCGTCTCGATTCCACCTACTTCGCCACCAACAGCATCGGCGATTTAATGAACCGCGCCACCAGTGATGTAGATAATATTCGCCGCCTCCTAGGGTTTGCGATTCTGAGTTTAGTCAATACGCTGTTTGCCTATACCCTCACCCTGCCGGTGATGTTGGGCTTGAATGTGAAATTAACCCTCTTTTCCCTGGCTGTTTATCCGTTGATGTTAATTACGGTGCAACTTTTCAGCGAAAAACTCCGGGAACAACAGCGCGACGTGCAAGAATCCCTCTCGGATCTCAGTCAACTGATCCAAGAAGACGTGAGCGGTATTGCCCTGATTAAAATTTACGCCCAAGAACTCAACGAAAAACTGGGCTTTCAAACCCAAAACCGCAGCGTTTTGAATAGCAATCTCACCCTAGCCCGCACCCGAAACTTACTCTTTCCGATTATTGAAGGCCTCGTCTATTTCTCTTTGCTGGTGCTGCTTTGGCTCGGTACCGGTGCGATCGAGCAGGGGGCAATTTCCATCGGGGATTTTGTCGCCCTCTTGATCTATGTAGAGCGGTTAGTGTTCCCCACAGCATTACTAGGGTTTACGATTACCGCCTATCAACGGGGCGAAGTGAGTATCGATCGCATCGAAACAATTTTGGCGGCCGATCCCCATATTCAAACGGCATCCACGGCGATTGTCTTACCCCCGGAATTAGTTGATGGCAAACTCGCGGTGCAAAATTTAACCTTCACCTATCCAGAGCAGAAAAAACCCGCCTTGGATGATATTTCGTTTGTGATTAATCCCGGTGAAACCGTGGCAATTGTCGGGCCGATTGGGTCGGGAAAATCCACCTTGGCGAATGCGATTCCTCGGCTGTTGGATGTGGATGCGGGGACGATTTTTCTCGATGGCTGTGATATTACCAAGGTGCGTTT
>CAZCWE010000001.1:40477-45193 GCA_964502285.1 uncultured Spirulina sp.
ACCCTCGTCGGTGAACGCGGTATCACCCTCTCTGGGGGACAACGTCAACGCACATCCCTCGCGCGGGCACTCCTGCTCTCGTCGCCGGTGTTGATCCTAGATGACGCCCTCGCCAGTGTTGACAATCAGACAGCGACGGAAATCCTGGACATTTTGGCCAACAATGTCCAAAACCAGACGATTCTTTTCATCTCCCACCAACTGTCAGCCGCAGCCACGGCGGATCGGATTTTCGTCATGGATCGCGGTCGGATTGTGCAGATGGGCAGCCATGACGAGTTGATCGGTCAACCGGGACTTTACCAAGACCTCTGGCAACAGCAGGAACTCACCGAAGCGATTCGCTAGGATCAGGGTCAGTTTCGGAGGGTAGGCCTTGGCTGAGGTAGGCAGTGCAGGCGGGGGGCAGGGTCGCCCTTTGGTGGCGGCTGGGGTCAATGCAGACGTGTTTGGTGGTGGCTTCGGCGGCGAGGACGGGCTCCGGGTCGAGGGTGTAGATCCGGTAGCGGAGTTGGAAGGCGGTGGGGCTGAGGGTGTCGGTGTGGAGATCAATCTGGAGGCGATCGCTCCACCGCAGCGGCTGTTTAAATTGAGCCTCGCAATGGACGATGGGCAGTGCGATCGCCCCCGACTCGAACCACTGCCGCAAGGACAAGCCCGCCTCACAAAACGCCGCTTCGTAGGCCGCGTGGCAGAGGTCGAACAACCGAGCGAAATAAATCACCCCCGCCGCATCTGTTGCCCCCAAAGGAACGGTACAGGCATAGCAAAAGAGGGGAGTCATGGGCGTAACTTCAAATGAAAACGACATGAAACGGAGGAGCGCGTTAACTCCGGAAGAGTCGGCTGTATTGGGTTTCATGGGCCATACTGGCGAGGGCCAGCCCCCAGCCGCAACTGTCGAGATCACGATCCTCTAGTTGGCTGATCTGCTGTCGGGCTTGGTCAAGGTGCGCATCCAGACCCCAGAGGAGACGTTGACCGGCGGTTTGCCCCAGGGGAATGACTTTCACCCCCGCGCTGATCAGATTCGTCGCCCAGCTTTGGAGATAGCCCAGGAGGGCCGTTTGGGGGTCAATCTGCCATTGCCAAGCGGCCAGGGCGACGGCGATCGCACCATTACAGGGCGTTAACTCCGTCACGGGCCAAGGCAGCGGCAACGGCAGCAAATCCCCCAGCAACTTCAGCAATGCTTGACCCATTTGCTGGCTCGATTGGCGCAATTCGGCGGTTTCACGGGTGGCGGTTAACCATTGATTCCACTGAATCACCGCATCCCAATCTCTCCCTTGCACTCCGGCGTAGGCCCGCAACAATACCGCCCCATCCATGCGAATTGTGCCGTATTTCAGTTGCTGGATGATCCAGTCATGCAACTCGGCGGCGCTGGTGAGTTGCCCCGTTGCCGCGAGGCTTTCTAAGCCTTCGGAATAGCTGTAGGCCCCGATCGGCAGGGTGGGGCTGGCCAGTTGGAGGAGGCGCAGGAGGGCGGTGGGGTTAGCGGTGAGGGTCATTTATGGGCAATCGATGGGTGGGGTAATGGGTTTGGCCACGTAGGGCGGGCGGGCGATCGCAGTGTTTTGCAGTTGAGCATCGAGAGCGTCCCAGTCGTGGTGCTGGAGCTGCTCGATAACCGTGTCGAGGCTGGCGCGATAGGTTTGCAGCGATCGCAACACCGCCTGTTGATTATATTTCGCCATCATCATCCCCAGTTCGGGGTTCCCCCCACCGACGCGGCTCGTATCCCGAAACCCCGAACTGGCAAACTGTTGCGCCAAGGCTTTCACAGCAGGATCGGGTTCGGCTTCGCAACTGGTGATCAAGGCGGCACTGACGAAAACGGGCAGATGGGAAATCCAGGCCACGGCCTGATCGTGTTGGTGGGGGCTACAGGTGAACAGGTGCGAACCCAGCGATCGCACCACCTCGGCCACAGTGGCAACGCAGTCCGGCGGCGTGGTGGCCGTGGGGGTGAGGACATAGGGCGCATCGCGAAATAACCCGGATTGAGCCGCTTCGATGCCCTGCTCGGCTGTCCCCGCCATGGGATGTCCCCCCACAAAGCGCGGCCACAGGGGCGCGATCGCCTCTACAATCGGAGCCTTGACCGAGCCCACATCCGTTAAAATCGCCTCAGGGTCGAGGTGAGGGATCAGGGCCTCCACCGTCGGCAGCAACGCATCGAGGGGAGGGCACAGAAAAATGAGTTGGGCAGCGGATAATAGGTCAAAGGTTGTACTGGCCCGGTCGGCGATCCCTTTCGCGATCGCCCGCTCACCGGTTTCCGACCGTCGGGAAACACCCAGGACTCGATAGCCGTGCGATCGTAGCTCCAACCCCAGCGAGCCCCCAATCAACCCCAGTCCCACAATGCCCACATCAATCACAAGCCAAAAATCCCTGATAGCATTTTCTTATCCTTTCTGTACCGGTTTACGCACGCCTGCTCCCCATGAATCTTAAAGAACTCTGCCATCTCTATGCAACTGGCAAGCGAGATTTTGGCCCCCTCAACCTCAATGAAGCCAACCTGCGGGGCGTAAACCTCAGTGGAGCCAGTTTGCAAGGCTCACGGCTGATCGTGGCCAACCTCAGCGGCGCCAACCTCATCGGAGCCAAATTCAATCAATCCGAACTCAACGTCGCCAACCTGATCCGTGCCGACCTTCGCAACGCCGAACTGATCGAAGCGGTGATCATGCGGTCTGAACTGGTGCGCGCCAACCTCAGCGGGGCCAACCTCAGCGGGGCCAACTTAAACGGCACTGATATGCGCGAAGCCAGTCTTCGCCAAGTCAACCTCAGCTACTGCAACCTCAGCGAAACCAATCTCCGGGGCGCAAACCTCACCGAAGGCAACCTCGAACAAGTAGACCTCAGCAGCGGTGATTTAACCCGTGCGAAATTAATTGCCGCGAATCTCCGCGATGCCGATCTCAGCCATGCTCGCCTGATGTGCGCCGATTTAACCGGGGCAGACTTGCGGGGCGCAAACCTGCGCTGGACAGATTTGAGCGGGGCCAACCTCACCGGGGTTGACCTCAGTGATGCCAAGTTAAGCGGCGCCAGTCTGACCGGGGCAGACTTGCGGGATGCCAACTTAATCAACGCCAGCCTCGTCCATGCGGATCTCAGTCGGGTGCGCCTGATGCGGGCAGAGTGGGATGGGGCAGATCTCACCGGGGCAACCCTGACGGGGGCGATGTTGCATAATGTTTTGCGCTCGAATTTGAAAACCACCAATTTAAGTTGCGAGTGGGTGGATTTAAGTGCGGTGGGGGATGGATCGGAGGTGCGACAGTTGCGCCCGGAACAGGTGCAGTCCTTTTTCAAAGAAACCCGGCCGATGGTTAAAGTTGCCGTTGATGCCCCGTTTAATCTTTCGGCAAATCTTGCCCTGGCGACGATCTATCACCAGATCACCCAGGCCTATCCCCAGATGGAACACCCGCCCAGTATCCAAATCACCACCCGGCGCACCTATTTATCCTTTACGGTGAATCGTAATTCGGATCTCTTTTTGACGGCCTATTGCGTGTTGTTGCCGTTTCTGGATTCCGATGCGATCGGGAAACAATTACAAAAACTGTTGCAGACCGTGGCCCATGCGCCCCAGAGTGATCTGTCTGCTTCTAAACAGGAAATTACTCAACAGTGGCATCAAGATCTAAAGCAGGTGATGCAACGCTTGGCGGTGGTGAAGGAAGAACAGGAAAATGTGATGCCTCAAAATGCCTCTACGTTTCTCAACTCTCCCACCTACACGGTGCTCACCAATGCCAACAACCACAGTATTGATCTCTATCACCATCCCTATTTCGGCAAGTATATTCCGGCGGTGCAAGGGGATGAGATGGATTCATCCGAGGCACCGGCCTTGCCGGATATGGCCTTGCCACCGCTGCAAATTTTGACTCAATTTATCCAAGATTGCTTCACTTAAGAGGCTCAGGGGAGCTGGGGGGAAACGGTTACAATAAGCGGGTTGCCATGGTTTATTGCCCTGCAAATTCATGATCACTGAAACTCAGGCTCATCAGGCGTTGCTAGAATTTTTGCGATCGCAAGATCAACCCCTGTGGCAACACCATCTCACTTTGACCCGCTTGGTGGTGCGGGCCCTCCGTTTAGGGCGATCGGCCCTGATCCAAACCGCCACCCGTCCCGCCACCTATCGCCTCAGTTATCTCGCTGCTGCCTTGCTCTGGCCCGATGCCGTCGTCCTCGTAACGCCCGAATCCCACCACGAATCGCTGCTCACCGTCGATATTCCGCGCCTCTTGGCCGCCTTTGGGGTGACGAAAACCGTGCAAACCGGCGCGCAGATGCCGCCGGAGTTTCAGGGGCTTTGGGTTACGACTCCGGAGGCTTGGTTATGCGATCGCCTCGCCGCTCGCGGTGGCTTCCCGCCCCGAATCCCCACCCTGATTGACTCCGCTGACGACTGGGCCCAACTCACCCGCCACCAACTCACCCTCACGATTACCCCCCCAGATTGGGATGTTTTGTGGCGATCGTGGCCCGCCCAACCCGATCAGCCCGATCCCCAGCAGATCATCCTGTCCAAGGATCAGGTTGCCGCCGATACGCTTGACGATGTCCGCCATGCGCGTGGCGGGATTGTGGAAGAAATCGGAATCGGTCGTCTTTGTCGACGACGAGCTGCCGTCGTAGGCCTCGGCCACTTCCAGGCGCCCGTGCTCGTTGTCGTGACAG
>CAZCWE010000001.1:45203-49148 GCA_964502285.1 uncultured Spirulina sp.
CCTAACCCTCTACCAAACCGTCACCCACGCCATCCGCCGCCGCCCCAACAACCCCTACCACAGCCACCCCCTCAACCACGACGAACTCGACCACCTCACCACCCTCCACGGGCAACTCCCCGCCGCCCCCCTACCGCCCCCCTGGGAACAATTCCGCCACCAATGGCCGCAACCGGGGCAACTCCATTGGGCCAGCCGCGATCCCACCACGCACCAGGTCAACCTCCACCTCGCCCCCATTGACGTAGATAGCCACCTGCGACCCCTTTGGCAGCAGCAACCGATTGTGTTGATGGGCGGGTTTTTAGGTCTGGAAACCAACAAGGGGCAACGGTATCGGCAACAGTTGGGCCTCGGTGATTGGATGCAGGTGAAATTTTCTCCCCAACGCCAAAACGACTACATCCAGCTTTATATCCCCGATCGCATGCCCCTCCCCAATACGCGAGATTTCCAGCCCCGCCTCTTGGATCAAGTGGTGCGGCTCTGTCGCGGCGGCATGATTAGCCAGCGGCGGGGCTATCGCCAACCCCCCGATTGGATTGCTCCCTTAAAACGTCCGGTCGTGGTGATTGTGGATGATGTGCCCCTGCGCGGGCAAGTGGCGGCGCGGTTGGCGGCGGAGTTCGGCTCGTTGGTGCGAGTGGAGCGGGTGGGGTTAGATCCGGAGGGGATTTTGGTCTGTGGCTGGACGTTTTGGCGGGGTAACCAGGATGCGTTGCCGTTGCCGCAATTATTGATTATTGCCACGTTGCCCCTGCCGTCGATGGAAAACCCCCTGGTGGCGGGCCAAGTGCGCCATTACAAGCATCAGCACCAAGACTGGTTTCACCATTACCTCTTGCCGGTGGCAATGCAGGAGTTGCAGCGAGCGATCGTGCCGGTGCGGGAGGTGCAGGGGGTGGTGGCGCTGTTGGATAATCGGGTCAATCATCGCAGCTACGGGGCGAAAATCTTAACGGCACTCGAACCAATGGCGCGGGTGAATACGATTGATTTTGTCTAATGCCTAGCGCGATCGCGCACCGGATCACGTTGGGGCGATCGCATCCCACAGGCTAAAGTGAAACGAGCCGAATTATTGATGTCCACCCATGCAAATTCAACTGGAAATCCAGGGGGATGCTGCCCCCACTGCCACCGCTGAACTCTTTTCCACCCCAGAGATTGAGGGGAACTGGCAAGCCGTCGGGGAAGATGAACGCGAAGGGGTGCTGACCACGATCGCAACGATTGTGGCGATTACGGGCGGAACGATTGCGATCGCAGAAAAGCTCTACGGCTGGTTCAAGAAAAATCGCACCGCAAAGACCATTGATCGGGTGCTGCTCGTGGGCAAAAACGGTCAGCGGCTCCTGCTCAAGGATGCAACATTAGATCAGATCAAGGCGTTGTTGGAAAATTGATCAGGACAAACCCGATAAAATAAAATCGATATCACACCATAGAAGCGATCGCCCAGTCATGAACTCAGCCACAACACTCCTCACCCGTATCACCCAAACCGCTGGTCAATGTGGTGGTCGTCCTTGCATTCGTGGGATGCGGATTCGTGTAGTGGATATTCTAGAAATGCTGGCTGAGAATATTACACCCCAGGAAATTCTTGAAGATTTTCCAGATTTAGAAGCAGCAGATATTCAAGCCTGTTTATTCTTCGCTGCACGTCGGGCTGATTTTCCTCGCTTAACCGCATGAAAGTTTGGCTGGATGCCCAACTCCCTCCTGCTCTAGCCGCCTGGTTGAGGGCAACATTTGAGTTAGAGGCGTTTGCCTTACGAGAGCTTGCCCTGCGAGATGCTCAAGATATCGAGATTTTTGAGGCAGCTAAGACTCAAAACGTCGTGATCATGACCAAAGATAGTGATTTTATTGACCTCGTTTGTCGGTTGGGTTCACCGCCTCAAATTCTCTGGCTGACCTGTGGCAATGTCACGAATCGAAACTTGCGCCAACTCCTCACTGCGACGCTACCCCGTGCCCTTGAACAGCTAGAACAAGGAGAACGGATTGTCGAGATCAGTAATTAACCCTGGCTACAATGGCGGTTAATCCACCTGGCCTGACCCAATGCAGATTCTCCATCTTGATTTGCGCCCCATCCAAGACCGCACCTATGAGCTGCGCTGTTTTGCGGAGAACCCGAATGATTACCAAGCGCGGCGGCTGGATGTGGGGGAGATTGGCGAATTGCTCGACCGGGCTGAGATAGACTATTACACCTATTTGCCGGTAGAGCATGGGGAAACAGGCCGGCGGCTCTTTGACTGGCTGGATGGGGATGAAGGGTTTTTACGATCGCACCTCAAACGCAACCGACGAGGAACGGTGTTAGCGATCGCCGCCGGGGAACGGCTGGCGAATTTACCCTGGGAAGTTTTGCATGATGGTGTGGATTTTCTGGTGAATCAGATGCCGCCTGTGGTGCCGGTGCGGTGGGTGCGGGGTGCAGAAAATGCCCTGGATTGGGTCCAGAGACAACCAGAACCGAGGCTGTTGAATGTGCTGTTTATGGCGACGGCTCCGGAGGGGGCGACGGTGTTGGATTTTGAGGCGGAGGAGGCTCGCATCCTGACCGCGACCACGCGCCGACCCTTAAACCTCACTGTGGAAGAGAGCGGCTGTTTGGAGGAATTACCCTACACCATCCAGGAGATCGCCGAGCCGTTTGATGTGTTTCACCTCACGGGACACGCCACTATCACGGACGAGGGGGCGAGGTTCCTCACGGAAACGGAAACCGGAGGCTGTTACGCCGCGACCGCGCGAGACCTCGCCGCCGTCTGGTCGCCCCAGTTGCCCCGGCTCATCTTTGTGTCGGGATGCAAGACGGGCCAGAGTCGGTCGGCTGTGCCTTCTTTCGCGGAGGAGTTGCTAACGCTGGGGGCGGAGGCGGTCTTGGCCTGGGGAAATTCCGTGCGGGATACGGATGCGACAATGGCGGCGGCGGAACTCTACAAGGCGTTGGCGACGGGGCAGACGGTCACGGCGGCGTTAACGAAGGTCTATCCGGCTCTGTTGAAGGCCGAGGCGAAACATTGGCATTTGTTGCGGTTCTATGTGCGGGGTCAGTTGCCGGGGGCGTTAGTGAAACCGGGGCGGCAGCGGCAGCGGGTGCGGCGCAGTGAGACGCAGTTCCTTGATCCGGCGACGGAACAGATCAAAGTGGCGACGCGGGAGAGTTTTGTGGGGCGGCGGCGGGTGTTGCAGGCTTGTCTCCGGGTGTTGGTGCAGCCAGCCGATGAGGTGGGCGTGTTGCTCCATGGTATGGGCGGTTTGGGCAAAAGCACGGTGGCGGCGCGGTTATGTGAGCGGTTGCAGCATCGGGGTTACAAGTCGATTGTCTGGATTGGTGCTCTTGACTCACCGAAGTTGGTGTATCAGTTGGCTGAAAAGATAGACGACACCGATTTACGCGAGAAGGTATTGAGGAATGAGCAAGAATCCTTGAAGTTCCGGTTAAAGAAGGTGTTTGATGGTTTGCCGGATGATGAGCAGTTTGTTTTTGTTTGGGATGATTTTGAGAGTGGGAATGTGGAACCGTCTGGGGATCGGTATCGGCTCACGCCGGAGGCGCGGGCGTTGTGGGAGGCGGTGCATTGGGCAATTGAGCAGACGGGTGCGCCCCATCGGGTGATTGTGACTTGTCGGTATGAGGTGAGCATAGCGGGGTTGTTTGAGCAGCCGTTGGACAGTTTGAAGGGAGCGGATCTGCGGAAGAAGTGCGAACAGTTGGATGCGTTTAAGTTGGGTTCCGAGGTGGAGGAGGGGTTGCAGGCACGGGCGCAATGGCTGGCGGATGGGAATCCGAGGTTGTTGGAATGGTTGGACAAGGTGTTGGTGGCGGGGTCGGTGGATGCGGTGGCGGTGGTGCGGCGTTTGGAGACGGACAAGAGCGACCTGATGGAGAAGATCCTGGCGGCGGAACTGTTGGCGCGGGTGGAT
>CAZCWE010000001.1:49158-50977 GCA_964502285.1 uncultured Spirulina sp.
TTAGGGGGTTGGTGTTTGAGTTGCCTGTGCCGAGGGCGGCGATGGTGGCGATTGCAGCGGATGCGGCGGCGGCGGGGTTGATCGATCGGGCAGTGGCGTTGGGGTTGTTGGAGGTGAGTCCGGATGGGGGGGTACGGGTTCCGAGGGTGTTGCCGTTGGATTTGCTGGAGGATGAGGGGTTGGCGGCGGTGGCGGCGCGGGTGTTGTATCGGTTGTGGTGGGAAGAGGCAGAACATTCAACGGAAGCGCATTTATCAGAAATTCATCGTTTGGCAATTCCGGGAAGGCAAGAAGAGATCGCGATTGCAGTCACACTTATCTTGTCAAAACAAATGAGCGATCATGGACTATATCGAGATTCATATTCTGTATGTAATAAAACTATTGAATATTGGAGAAATTGCGCTATTTTGAATTTTCTAGCTGTAGCTGAGAGCCATCTGGGATATACAAAAGATGCTATTCAACATTATAGTGAAGCTCTAGATATTGCAGTTGAGGCAAAAAATATTGAATCGACTCTCAGTATTCTGAATAATATTTTTCTCTTAGAAATAAAACAAGACAAATCAGCCAATGCCTTCAAAAAAAATAGAAAAAGCATTTGATATATGTAAGCAAAATAGACTAAAGTCTCAAGAAGTTTTATGGTTACATAACTTGGGTCTATTCTTTTCGTTTCAAAATGAAGAAACCAAAGCGCTTGAATGTCATGAGAAAGCATATAAAATGGCTCTAAAGTGGAAGGATGAAAATTTTGATTTGATTCCAGCGATTTTGAGTTGCCAAGCAGAAATCCATAGTAAAAGAGGAGATTTTAGTGTGGCAATATCTCTACACGAGGAAGTTCTTAAAGCGGATAGAGATAGTGACAATCTTAAAGGACAGGCAAAAACTTTATTTCATATAGCTTGTCTAATGTCGAAATTAGAGCAGGATGAATCTGCCCTTTCTTTATTAGAAAATGTGTTGAAAATTCAAATAGAGATAGGCGATGCTCATGCTCAAGCCATGACAGCCACTTGGTTAGGTCAGTTAACACTTACGGTTCGAGATGATATTGAGCAATCTCTAGAGTACTTTTACAGTGCAGCAGAAATTTTTTCAAGGATGCAATGTTTTGATGATTTCCAGAATGTTGAGGAAAGAATTCTTTTGATTGAGGGTTGTAAGGAGTACTTAAAATTACAGTCTAAAAACTGAATTAAAGCTACCATCCCCTAGCGGTCAGTTGTGCCTTGGTTCACCGATCGCACCCCAGAGCCGCCAAACGGTTCACCGTAGCCACTCCAATTAAAGTCCCCGATCTTGATTTGAAACGCCCCCAGGCCCACCACCGGATTGAACTGCACCGAAATATTGTAAGTGCGGCGACTGTATTCCAGACTGTAGTTTGTGCTGATTTCTTGGTTCGTGTCCAGGTTGATCGACGATTGAATCCCGAAACGGAACGGGCCGTAAATTTGTTGAGTGATACCAAACGAGAGCGTTTTAGAATCAGCAATGCGGTCAAACAAGAACGGCGATTGAGAATCAAAAACCGTTTGGGAATAGCCCAGATTGAAACCCGTATAGTCAAACCAGGGGCGAGAAAAATGGCCAAATTGCCCTTGGAGGCTGACACTGCCGCTGATTGACTGTTGGCGATCGCCGCTGCTGTAGAAACTCGACACCGCACTCAGACCCGTACCCAACGCCACAAACGGCTGCACCGGGCGGCTCGTGTAGCGTAACCCCTCCTCTGGGGTGGGGGGGAGCGTCTCCCCTTGCCAGAGCGTGAAGCCCCGACCCAGGAACGTGGCGGCTTGATAGCGAGTCA
>CAZCWE010000002.1:0-4035 GCA_964502285.1 uncultured Spirulina sp.
TGACGAAGGGCGAGCAGGCAAGGAGCGAGGCGAGGGAGGCGCCTGGGCTCGTCCGCCGCACCCTCACCTCGGCGCCTTTTTGGCGGAAAAAATCGTTGAGGCCATTCACCAAGCTGATCCCAAGCCGCCAGTGTTGATCAATGCATCGGCGATCGGGTATTACGGCACGAGTGAGACGGCGACCTTTACGGAAACCAGCGCACCGGGGGATGATTTTCTCGCATCGATTTGTCAAGGGTGGGAGGCGGCGGCCCAGCAAGCAGAGACGGCGGGGGTGCGCACGGTGATTTTCCGGTTTGGGATTGTGTTGGGCAATGGCGGCGCGATCGCTAAAATGATCCCCCCCTTTAAGCTCTTTGCCGGTGGGCCAATTGGCACGGGGAAACAGTGGTTTTCCTGGATTCATCGCGAAGATGTGGTGAATTTAATCCTCAAAGCGATCCAAGATCCGCAGATGAGCGGCGTGTATAATGCCACGGCCCCGAATCCGCTGCGGATGGCGGAGTTTTGCCAGGTGCTTGGTGAAGAAATGGGGCGGCCGTCCTGGCTGCCGGTGCCGAGTTTTGTGATTGAAACGTTACTCGGTGATGGTGCGATCGTTGTGCTCGAAGGGCAGCAAGTGTTACCCCAAGCCGTGAGCGAGTTAGCGTTTACCTACCAATACCCCACCGCCCAAGCCGCCATTCAAGAAGTGCTCGCAGCGTGATCGCTTAGAGATCAACCGAATCACGGGCGGCATGAGCGGATGGGCTAGATAGACCAAGAGGGGAGGAATTGCATGATTGCCAACGTCAGCGGTCAGCCTTCGACAAGCTCAGCCTGCGGGGGCTCAGGTTTCGACAGGGTTAGCGCGAACAAGCTAGGATAGAATGCGCTGTGGATCGACTTCCTGCCTTATGACGATTTGGATTAATGAACAACTAGACCCGTCCGGTATGGTG
Source organism: uncultured Spirulina sp. (assembly GCA_964502285.1). GTDB lineage: Bacteria > Cyanobacteriota > Cyanobacteriia > Cyanobacteriales > Spirulinaceae > Spirulina. The sequence goes on from CAZCWE010000002.1 coordinate 942, forward strand.
CATGCTTGCATTGCCTGCTGTGACCAAACGGCGGCGGCAGAGTGCCATACTTCGTTTTTGGAAAATTTGACAGATAGCCAGAAGGCGGCGGGATGGACGGCCCAACTGCGGACGGTGGAGTCTTGGGATGAAGTGCCGGTGAATTCTCTCAAGCTGGGATAGGACGATTGCACCTGAGCATGGGGGAGTTTGTTCTCGGCTAACAGCACGGTTGACGCGATGCCATTAGGGTAGAGTTGAGAAAGATTTACCCGATGTTGGTTATGTTAAGTCGTGTTGCGAATTCGATCTATTGGCTCAATCGCTACATTGAGCGGGCTGATAATATTGCGCGGTTTGTGGATGTGAATTTGAATTTGATGCTGGATTTGCCGAGGCATTTGGCACAGCAATGGCATCCGCTGGTGATTACGACGGGGGACTCGGAGTTTTTTAAAGAACGCTACGGTGAAGCCACGGCGGAGAACGTGATTCAGTTTCTCACCTTTGACCCGGACTATCCCAACTCGATTATTTCGGCGTTGCGGGTGGCGCGGGAAAATGCCCGCTCCATTCGTGAGATTATCTCCTCGGAAATGTGGGAGGACGTGAATAATTTTTACCTGATGGTCAAGGATGCCGAATCGGTGAAGCATATTGACATGATGCCGGATCTGTTTGCCCAGGTGAAGCGGTATAGCCATCGGTTTGCCGGGGTGATGGATGCGACGATGACCCACAATGAGGGCTGGCATTTTGGCAAGATGGGGCGTTTGTTGGAACGGGCCGATAAGACGATGCGCATCTTGGATGTGAAGTATTTTATTCTGCTGCCGTCGGCGGATTGGGTGGGGACACCGTTGGATCAGTTGCAGTGGATCGCGCTGTTGAAGTCGGCGAGCGCCTATGAGATGTACCGCAAGCAGCAAAACCGAATTAATCCGACGGCGATCGCAGAATTCCTGATCCTCGATCGCCACTTTCCCCGCTCGATCAATTTCTGCATTTCCCAAACCGAAAAATCCCTCTACGAAATCACCCAAACCCCGATGGGAACTTGGAACCGCTCCCCCGAACGCGCCCTAGGGCGGCTTTCGTCACGGTTGGGCTATCTCGTCATTGAGGATGTCATTGAAGACGGCCTCCATGAATTTCTTGAGCAAATGCAGGGGTCGATCAACAACATCAGCCATGAGATTGCCCTGACCTTTTTCAATACTGAACCCGTCTTGGCTTAGCCTGCCGGGCCCTGCGATCGCCCTGGCTCATCCGCTGTGAAGGACGGAGTCGGGGCGATTCTGGACTCAGGCCGCGACGGAATTTTTAGCCGGTTTTTGGGTTTCGGGATCTTGTTCATGCTCAACCCGGAAGACGGTGGCGTAGAGGTTGGCGATGATTTGTTTACCGGATTGGGTGAGGTTGAGGAATTTTAAGGCCGTCGGCAGGTAGGGATGGACGGCTTTCCAGTAGAAACTGGGGTAGTTGGCGCGGAGGTCTCCCGGTGTTTTGTAGCCTAAAAATTGATTGGTGCCGATTTCTTCAAATTCATAGAAGAGGGCGGGAATTTTTTGGAGATAGCGGGGATCGCTGAGTTGGCCGATTAAGTCCGCCGCCCGCACCAGGCCGGGATAGTGATAGGTGTCTTTGTGGTCTTCGTCGGCGGGGACGGGGAAGCGGGTCAGTTCAATGCTGTCTTTGAGCAGTTCTGCGTCAATCAGTTTGTGGCCGCCAAAGCGTTCTTGGACGAAGAGTTTGCCGCGATCCACATGGTAGGGGGCGAGGCTGGCATCGCTGGCTCCGGGGGGCAGTTGGATTTTGGTGTCGCCGATGCCCGTGGCGTATTGGTAATGGAGGGGGTCATCGGGTTGACAAACGCCTTTGACGTAGCCGATGTCATGACACAGCAGGGCGATGTGGAAGTGGAGCCAATCTTCGGGGGTCGTGCCGCCTTCTTTGATGTGTTTGCCGCGCAGAATTTCTTGGCCGACGAGGGTGACAAAAATGGTGTGTTCAACGTTGTGATACAGGGCATCACTGTTGGCAATGTTCTCTAGGGCCATCCCGGCGGCCCAGGCGATAATCTCGGCATATTCAGATTTCCAGCCCCCATAGGTGCGGCGATATCCTTGGGTGAGCTGTTGGACAAGATTATCAATGAGGAGATTGGTTGCCAAGAACATGGTGAGTCGGCGTGATAGGGAAAGATTATTGCTTATTTTAACCTGGGAGATTCAGGGCAACGATAAAGTTTAGGGGATATCCTTTTTACCTATGGGGAGTAAAATCACGGGGGCTGGAGGTGCGGGGGATTTGGGGTTGGCAGATGGTGCGATCGCACCGCCTAATCTCGATCCACGCTGCGCTAAGTTCATCGTGTTCCCTAGGATCAGACTGGGGTGATTATTCTCCGGTTCCTGACAAAATTTATTGTGATCCTCTGCTGCCGTCCTCCGGTGTCACGACGGCTAAATCTTGATGATTGCCCCCTGAAGGTTACGAAATAGGGCATGATCATCCTAAGTTTGACAGGATTGCTGGATCACCTTGAATGTTGATCATTGGCTACGGCTTTGGCGGTGGCTCACACCGCGACATCATTCGCTCAGTGGGCAAATCACTCAGCGCATGGTGTTGCTGAGCATCATTGGCATACTGGGGTTAATGACGGCTATGGGGTTGGCGTTGGTGGCCCGGTTGGAGCGATCGCAGCATCATCTTGCCCAAGGGAGTCACGCCGCCGCACTCAATTTTGACCTGCTGATGGCGCAGATTCAACAGGATCTCCACGCCACCCAAGCGGCGTTAGCGATCGCCCCTCAACCCGACGCAATTATCCAGGGTTTGTTAGGGCGGCATTCGTCCGTGATCGATGTGCAGTGGGTGGGGCGAGAGGGGGAAATCCTGCACCACGCCAGTCAAGGCGGCGATCCGTTGTTGCCCCCGCGTCAGAACGCTGGGGCCCCATTGTCACCCCAGGGCAAGACCGTGACCCTAGGCGGGGTGGGGTTTGAGCGGGGGTTTCCCTATGTGGATGTGGCAGCGCGGGGGACAGGGGCAGTGCTGTGGGTGCGGGTGGCGTTGGATGCGGTGTGGCGGGAGACGGTGGCGGTGGAGG
>CAZCWE010000002.1:4045-8137 GCA_964502285.1 uncultured Spirulina sp.
CGGCACTGGAAATATCGATCTCGGTGACAGTTCCGGTGGCGGTGGAGGTGGGGCGGGCGGGCTATGGCTACATTGCCAACCGTCAGGGGCAGGTGCTGGTGGTGCAAGATCCGCGCTGGCAGGGGTCGGAGCCGGGGTTATACACCATGGAGCAGCCACCGGAGCAGCTCGCCGCGATGCCATTTCAGTTGGTGCGGGGCTTGGGGGGGAGTTGGGTGTTGGTGTCTGCCCAAGAGTTGCGGACGTTGGATGGCTATGCGATCGCGGAGCAACCGGCGCGGGAGTTGATGGGGCCAGTGGCGGGGGCGGGGTTGGTGTGGCTTGTGGCGATCGCCTTCACGATTGGTTTGGTGTATAACGGCTTGTCCTTGACGCGGCGGCAGATTGTGACACGCTTGGAACAGTTGCAGCGCGTCGTCAGTACGTTTACGGTTAATGACCGTTCTTTTGATGGGGCGTTGGCGGCGATCGCCGGCGACGATGAACTGGGAACCCTCGCCCGGTCGTTCCAAACCCTGACCGATCAACTGCGCGACTCCTTCGCCGCCCTCGCCCAAAACAATCAAAAAATGAAAATCCTCAACGATGCCCTCAGCCAAAGCGAGCAGAAACTGATGCAGTTTCTCGAAGCGATTCCCGTGGGGGTGTTTGTCATGGATGCCACGGGCAAACCCTACTACGCCAACCAACGCGCCCAGCATATTCTGGGCAAGGGCATTGTCAGTCAGGCGGATATTAAAAATCTAACGGAGGTCTATCAAGCCTACACCGCCGGCACGAATCAACCCTATCCCACCCAGGAGCAGCCGATTTATCGCGCCCTGCAAGGTCAGGCCAGTACGGTGGACAACCTCGAAGTGCTGAAAGGGGAGCAGCGGATTCCGTTAGAAATTTGGGGCACGCCGATTTTTGATGGGGAGGATAATATTCGTTACGCGATCGCTGTGTTTCAGGATATCAGCGATCGCAAACAGGCCGACCTCGAACGCCAACGCTTCACCACCCAACTCGAACAACTCAACATCGCCTACGAACGCTTTGTCCCCGAAGAATTTTTGCAACTGCTCGCCAAGCGGAGCATTGTCGATGTGCAGGTCGGGGATGCCGTCGAGCGAGAAATGTCGGTACTTTTCGCCGATATTTGCCATTTCACCAGCCTCGCGGAGCAAATGCCCTCGGACGAAACCTTCAAATTAATCAACGCCTTTCTCTCCCGGATGGAGCCGCCAATCACCCGCCACAAGGGCTTCATTGATAAATACATTGGCGATGAAATTATGGCCCTGTTTGAAAAAGACTGTGCCGATGATGCGGTGCGGGCGGCGATCGCCATGTTGCGCCAACTGACCCGCTACAACCTGACCCGACAGCGGCGCGATCGCACCCCAATCGAAATCGGCATCGGCATCAATACCGGCGCGGTGATGCTCGGCACTGTCGGCGGTCGCCATCGCATGGATAGCACCGTCATCGGCGACACGGTTAATCTCGCCTCTCGTCTCGAACGCCTCACCCGCACCTATGGCGTGTCCCTGCTCATCTCCCACCACACGTTTTTCCAACTCGACCACAACCACCCCTACCACATCCGCCTCATCGATCGCGTCCAAGTCAAGGGCAAGTCCGAATCCGTTTCTGTGTTTGAAGTGTTCGACGCTGACCCCACCCCCCTCCGCACAGGCAAGCTCCAAACCCGCACCCGCTTCGAGCAAGCCCTGATGCTCTATTACTGCGACGATTGGCACCATGCCGCCCAACGCTTCGAGGCCTGCATCCGCGACAATCCCGGCGATTCCGTCGCCCCCATCTATCTCCAACGCTGCCGCGATCGCCTCGCTGTGTCGTAGGATGTGCGGATTGCTCATGTTGGGTGAGTTGATGCTGGAGAATTAAGTATGGTGGGAAATCTCGCTACAATAGGGGGCTGATCCGTATTGTTTGTCGCCATGACTGTTGCAACCCCCGTCGAGTTTCAAGATGAATTTGAGGTCATCATCATCGGTGCTGGCCATGCAGGGTGTGAAGCGGCGTTGGCAGCGGCACGGTTGGGGTGTCGGACGCTGATGTTGACCCTGAACTTGGATAAAATTGCCTGGCAGCCCTGCAATCCGGCGGTGGGCGGCCCGGCAAAATCGCAACTGACCCACGAGATCGATGCGTTGGGGGGCGAGATCGGCAAAATGAGCGATCGCACCTATCTACAAAAACGGGTCTTAAACTCCTCCCGTGGCCCCGCCGTCTGGGCCCTCCGCGCCCAAACCGACAAACGCGAATACGCCCAAGTAATGCGCCGCATCGTCGAAAACCAAGAAAACCTCGCCATCCGCGAAGGCATGGCCACGGATTTAATCCTAGGCCCCAATGATGAAATTTTGGGCGTGCAGACCTATTTTGGGACGTGCTTTGCAGCGAAGGCGGTGGTACTCACCACGGGCACATTTTTAGGCGGCACGATCTGGATTGGGAATAAATCGATGCCAGCGGGCCGAGCGGGGGAATTCGCCGCCGTCGGCTTAACGGAAACCCTGAACCGGATGGGCTTTGAAACCGATCGCCTCAAAACCGGGACACCGGCACGGGTTGACCGTCGCAGCGTCGATTTTAGCGCCATGGAAGTGCAGCCCCCGGATGATGAAGTGCGCTGGTTTAGTTTTGATCCGGAGGTGTGGATCGAGCGGGAGCAGATGAATTGTCACCTGACGCGCACCACGGCGGCAACCCATCAATTAATCCGCGATAATTTACATTTAACGCCCATTTATGGCGGCTTTATTGACTCGAAAGGGCCACGATATTGCCCCAGTATTGAAGATAAAATTGTGCGCTTTGCCGATAAAGAATCCCACCAAATTTTCATCGAACCGGAAGGGCGCGATATTCCGGAATTGTATATTCAAGGCTTTTCGACGGGGCTGCCGGAAATGCTGCAATTGGAACTATTGCGGACGCTGCCGGGGTTGGAAAACTGTACGATGTTGCGCCCGGCCTATGCGGTGGAATATGACTATCTCCCGGCGACCCAATGTTCCCCAACATTAATGACGAAAAAGATTGAGGGGCTATTTTCAGCGGGTCAGGTGAATGGGACGACGGGCTATGAAGAAGCGGCGGCCCAGGGGTTTGTGGCGGGGGTGAATGCGGTGCGGTTTGCCCAAGGAAAAGAGATGATTATTTTCCCCCGTGAACAGAGTTACATCGGGACGTTAATTGATGATCTCTGCACAAAAGATCTACGGGAACCCTATCGAATGCTCACGTCGCGATCGGAATATCGGCTCATTTTGCGATCGGATAATGCGGATCAACGCTTAACACCCTTGGGTCGAGAAATTGGGTTGATTTGCGATCGCCGCTGGGATCTCTTCCAACGCAAATATGCCAATATTGCCGCCGAAAAAGAGCGGCTCGATCGCAATCGTGTGAAAGAACATGAGCCGACGGGTCAGCAGATTATGGCAGAGACGAATCAAAAAATTAAAGGTGCGATCGCTCTCGCCGATCTGCTGCGGCGACCGGGGATTCATTACGCCGATTTGGAGCGGTATGGGTTGGGCAATGGGGAGCTGAACAAGGCCGAAAAAGAAGGCACAGAGATTGAAATTAAATATGCGGGCTATATCCAACGCCAACAGACCCAAATTGACCAAGTGGCCCGCAGTGCAAACCGGAAACTCCCGGAGAATTTAGACTATTTCGCCATTAGTACCCTGTCGATGGAATCCCGCGAAAAGTTGGCGAAAGTGCGCCCCTTGACGGTGGGGCAAGCGTCGCGGATTGGCGGTGTGAATCCGGCGGATATTAATGCGCTGCTGGTGCATTTGGAGGTGCGATCGCGTCAGGGAGAAGTGGCGATCGCCGGAAAAGAATAACCCGCCCAGCGCCGCCAAACCCACGCCCCCCTCGCCCCCCTCATCCCCTAGAAAAAGGGAAAAGGAAGGGGATGAGACTGACGCTTTAGGCTTCGTCCAGTGCCGCGATACCGGGGAGCACCTTGCCTTCGAGGAGTTCGAGGCTGGCCCCGCCCCCAGTGGAAATGTGGCTCATTTTCTCAGCCACGCCCACCTTTTCCACCGCTGCCACGGAATCCCCGCC
>CAZCWE010000002.1:8147-12933 GCA_964502285.1 uncultured Spirulina sp.
CTTTGGGGGTGAGGTCAGCGAGAGTGTGGGCGATCGCTTCTGTCCCCGCCGCAAACTTCTCAAACTCAAACACACCCATCGGCCCATTCCAAATCACACACTTGCATTCTTCGAGCGCCGCTTGGAACGTCTTCACCGAATCCGGGCCAATATCTAACCCCATCCAACCATCGGGAATCGCTTCCACACTCACAGTTTGGGTATTCGCATCAGGGGCAAAATTATCCGCCACCACCACATCCGTGGGCAGCAACAGATTCACACCTTTTTCCTTCGCCTTGGCTTCGAGTTCCTTCGCCAGTTCGAGCTTGTCTTCTTCGACTAAAGACTTACCCACAGCCAAGCCCCGCGCCTTGTAGAACGTAAACACCATGCCACCGCCGATCAAGAGCGTATCGCACTTATCGAGCAGGGTTTCAATGACGCCGATTTTGCTCGACACTTTCGAGCCACCAATGATCGCCGCCAGGGGACGCTGGGGATTGTCGATCGCATTTTGGAGATAGGCCAATTCTTTTTCAATCAGCAACCCCGCCACACTGGGGCTGAGGTATTTCGTCACCCCTTCTGTAGAGGCGTGGGCGCGGTGTGCTGTGCCAAAAGCATCGTTGACATAAAGATCCGCATTGGCAGCGAGTTTTTCTGCAAAAGCGGGGTCGTTGGCTTCTTCTTCGGCATAGAAGCGCACATTTTCCAACAGCGCCACATCACCATTACCCATGCCTGCCACCACGCTCGACACCGCATCACCCACGCAATCGCTGCACATCGTCACGTTTTTCCCCAGTAGTTCACTCAGGCGAGCTGCCACAGGGGTGAGGCGCATCGTTTCGTTTACCTTGCCCTTCGGACGACCCATGTGACTAGAGAGCAACACCTTCGCCCCTTTGTCGATCAGGGCTTGAATCGTCGGCAGAGCAGCACGAATCCGAGTATCATCGGTGATCGCGCCTTGATCATCCTTGGGCACATTGAAATCCGCCCGCACCAGTACGCGCTGACCGGCGACTTCTGCATCTGTTAAATTTGCTACCGTTTTCTTGGCCATCTTAAATATCCTCCTAAATTGCGTTCTATTCTATTGATGTATGACTGTGCGATCAGACTAGGGATTTTGGGCTGACTCAAGGTGAGCCGCGATCGCTTCCTAGCCGATTTTACCGGAGTAGGTGTACTGGAGATACCAAACCATGTTTAAAACCATCCTCTTTCCCATCGATCAAAGTCGAGAACCCCGCCACGCCGTCGAGACTGTAGCGGATCTCGTCAAAACCTATCAAAGCCGTTTAATCTTGCTCTCGGTCGTGGAACCCCCCGACCCTGAAGCCGAAGCCACCAGCGAAGTGATGACCTCCCATGAGGCCGTCGCGAAACTCCTGGCCGGGGCAAAAACCCTCTTCACGGAGCAGGGTATTGACGCGGAAACCGTTGAACGGGAGGGCAAAGTCTCCTTCACAATCTGCGATGTGGCTGATGATATGAGTGCCGATCTGATCATCATGGGCTGTCGCGGCGTGGGACTCACCGACGAGGGAGCCTCCGAAAGCGTCACCAACCGCGTCATTAATCTCTCACCCTGTCCGGTGTTGATCGTGCCTTAACGCGATCGCCCTTGGGGTGATGTCTAGTCCCTAGATCGCGAAGCTGCCCATCGCGCTCCCTTGCCGCCCCGCCTCACCATCTGCTATAGTCGGTAGTCCATGCGGGTATAGTTTAGTGGTAAAACGAAAGCTTCCCAAGCTTTAGTTGCGAGTTCGATTCTCGCTACCCGCTTATGTTGTACATTCGCACATTATCTTTCGCGCTTCGCAAATTCATTTCGCTCAGTGCGGAGTGCTTCTTTTATGAAAAAAGCACATTAGCTTCGCAAAAATAGAGATCTTCACTATTCGCACGTTACAGCCTTTGCCTCAAATACCAATCTCTCGCAGTCTGTTGGGTAGGAGGCCGATGGTGTAATCTCTGATTTACCGTTCGGTAGTTCACTCTAGGGTCGTGGGCCTCAGCCTGAACCATTGGCGGCAACGGCGAAACTGATCCCGACCGGCCAATAGATTCCAACGGCAGCCTATTACTATGGTCGATGCTGTTTGCGTAGACTTCCCTGACGCGATACCATAGAAGACTGTGTTTTTGTCAAGGTATTTAGCTAGCCAGTTAGGAGGATTACGGTGACTCAACGGACTTTGCGCGGCACGAACCGCAAACAAAAGCGTCAATCAGGGTTTCGCGCTCGGATGCGCACCCATAATGGCCGGCGCGTCATCACGTCCCGTCGTCGCAAAGGGCGGCATCGCTTGGCGGTTTAGGACATTGAGCAAACGGTGGCAACGTGGGGTTAGCCAACTGCAATCGGCTCAAGCATCGCCGAGAGTTTCAAGCTGTGTATGAGCGGGGCGATCGCATCCACGGTCGATACCTGACGGTGCGTTATTTGCCGATGCCATGCCCCGAAGCCCCGCCCAAGATTGGAATCACGGTGGGGAAGCGAGTCAGCAAAAAAGCCGTGGTTCGGAACCGCATTAAACGTCAAATCCGAGCCATTTTTCGCCAAATCTTACCCCAAATTGTTCCCGGTCACTGCTTGGTTGTAAATGTCAAGCCCCAAGCAACAACGTGCGAATATGAACATTTTTTGCGAGAATTGAAGCAGTTATTGACAAAAGCCGAGGTATGGCATGGGTATAAAAGAAACAGCATTTTATGAAGGTGGCCCCCACATTGGCGACTTGATTTTGAATATTTTGTTAGGGTTCACGGTAATTTGTTTACCCTTAACCGTAGGGGCCGTTGTGCGGGCCCTGTGGCTGCGCTACCGGATTACCGATCGCCGCGTTTCGGTGACCGGGGGATGGCAGGGGCGCGATCGCACCGATGTCATCTATGCCGAAGTCTCCAAGATCGCCAGTGTGTCTCGTGGGATCGGCCTCTGGGGTGATATTGTGTTGACCCTCCGGGATGGTAACCGCCTTGAATTACGAGCCATCCCCAAATACCGCCAAATTTGCGACCATATTGCTGAACGCACCGCCGAAAAAACCGGCATTCCTGTCGATACGATTCGGATTTAATCCCCTTCGCTTGTGTGGATCGACCACTGCTCTAGTGTGATCAAGCAACTCCACACCGCGTATTCACCCCACTTGTCCACCCAGCAGGCTCTCAATAGGCATGGATTTAGGTATCGGTTTCATCTCAACCAACATCATGTTGCCAATCCTGGATTTTTTCCATGAGATTGTGCCCAGTTACGGCTTTGCGATCATTGCCCTCACCCTGGTGATTCGCTTTGCCGTCTACCCCCTCAGTGCCGGTTCGATTCGGAATATGCGCCGCACTCGCATCGCCCAACCGGTCATGCAAAAACGGGTTAAAGAAGTCCAAGAACGCTACAAAGACGACCCGAAAAAGCTTCAAGAATCGATGAGCGAAATCTACAAAGAATATGGCAACCCCCTCGCGGGTTGCCTGCCGTTGTTGTTGCAATTGCCGATTCTGTGGGCACTGTTCACCACCCTACGGGGGTCACCCTTTGCGGATATCAACTACACCGTGGATCTGCAAATTTTCCCCCAGGAAGCCACCGAGCAAATCCAGCCCCAAATTTTTAAAACCAAGCCCCAAAACATCTATCTCAATGAAGATGTTCACTATCGCCTCGAAGCGGTGATCCCCACGGGGAATCGCCTAACGGTGGGTGAGACGATTCACCCCGAATTCCAATCAGAAGATGGCAAGAGTTTTGCCAGCCTGCGGCAGGAATACGAGACCAGTGAGGTGATGCCGGAATGGACGGTGACCAAGGGCGAAGGCAACGTGGAGATTGCCCCGGATGGGACAGTGACGGCGATCGCACCCGGTGAAGTGACCCTCCAAGGCACGATTCCGGGTCTGGCGGCCAACGAAGGCTTCCTCTTCATCAATGCCCTCGGTCGGGTCGGTGCGAAGGGTGCTAACGGGGCAATCCACTGGGATATTGTCGGCATGGTGCTCTTTTTTGGGGTCAGCACCTACATCAGCCAACAGCTTACGGGCGCGTCGGGCGGCAGTGGCCCACAAAACGAGCAACAACAGACGATCAGCAAAATCACGCCGATCCTGTTTACCGGGATGTTTCTCGTGTTTCCCTTGCCGGCAGGGGTGCTGATGTATATGACGGTGGCGAACGTGTTCCAAACGGCGCAAACCTTCATTTTGATGCGGGAACCGTTACCGGAAAACCTGCAAAAACTCGTAGAGCAGCAGGAAAAACAAGAAGAACGCGACAAGGGTGGCCGGGGCGATCTGCCCTTTGAGCCCAAGCGTTCCAAGAAGAAGGAAAAAGCCTCCGGTTAAGAGGTCATCTGCCATGGCATTGGGGGCGATGCGGGTCTATCCCTCCTCAGCCATGGTGTGGTAATTCATGGCAAGCGCATGAGCGCGGAAGGACGAGTATGAGTGAACAAATCGAACAGGGCCAATTGTGGCTCGCCCAATTGTTGACCCTGATGGGGGTTCCCGGTGGTGTTCAGTGCAATCAATCGGCAAAAGATGGGGCCTATTGGCTGACGATTGATGAACAGGATCTAAGCCCGGAGCAGATTGAATGGTTGATTGGCGATCGCGGCAAACTGATCGACACGATTCAGTACCTTGCCAATACCCTCTTAAACGCCAGTCATAATCGCCCCGTCCAGCATCCCTACACGGTGGAATTAGCGGGCTATCGGGTGCGCCGCCAAGCGGAACTCGAAACCCTGGTGGATCAGGTGGCGCAGAAGGTCCGCGCCACGGGTCAAGAGGTGGA
>CAZCWE010000002.1:12943-20591 GCA_964502285.1 uncultured Spirulina sp.
CGCCGCTGAACGTCGCCAAATTCATACTTTGTTTAAAGAGAGCGAAGATTTAACGACGGAAAGCCGGGGCGCAGAACCCCACCGCCGTTTGTTTGTGTTACGTCGGAAGCTGAGATAGCAGTGGGAGAGACGAGAATGAAGCCGATTTTTATTCCGAATCTGTTGCAGCTTCCGGAACGAACCGAGGAGCTTGAACTAGAGACGTTTATTGAGGGCTTGGACACCCTAACCCCGGTGCGGGGCAGCTTGAGTGTGACCCACCAAAGTACCTATTTAGATGTGCGATCGCAAGCCGAAACCATCGCCACCCTCGTCTGCCATCGCTGCTTGGCCCATTACAACCACCGCCTGCAAATCGACACCCAAGAACTCATCTGGCTCGAAGCCACCAAACCCGACCACCCCAGCGCCGACGAAAACCAAGGCGATGAACTCCTCGAAACCCTGTCCCCCCAGGGTCATTTTGATCCCCAAGGCTGGCTCTATGAGCAGTTGAGTTTGGCGATGCCGTTGCAGCAGGTGTGCGGCGAGGACTGTCCGGGGATCACGGTGGAAAATCCTAAAGATAGTGTCGAGGTGGATAGTCGGTGGGCGAGTTTGGCGAGTTTAAAGGAACAACTCTCGCAGCGCGAGGATTGAGGGCATGGCATTTCGAGATGAGTTTGAGTTACTCTTGCGGGCGTGCTATCCGCTGCTTTACATCCCCACAGCGGAGGAAGAGCGGTTAGAAGGGGCGATCGCAGCCTCGGCCCAAAACGTCGGCAATCGCACCGTCTACCTGTGGGATTTTGTCGAAGGGTATCAAAATAATCCGAATCATAACGGTGTGGGGCGGCGGAATCCGTTGCAGGCGTTGGAATTGCTGGAGAAACTCCCGGAACAAGCCGCAGGGGTCTTTGTTTTGCGGGATTTTCACCGCTTTCTAGAGGATATTTCCATCACCCGCAAGCTGCGGAATTTGGCGCGATCGCTGAAATCCCAACCCAAAACCATCGTCGTCGTTGCCCCCTCGGTGGCGATTCCCCCAGAACTCACCGAAGTGTTTACGATTGTGGATTTTCTCCTGCCCACGGCGGCGGAATTGCGGGGGGAAATGCAGCGGCTCTTGGTGGGGCAATCGCTCCCCGATGCGCTCCTAGATGCCTTGGTGAGAGCGTCCCAGGGGCTATCTCTGGAACGGGTGCGGCGGGTGTTGACGCGGGCGATCGCTGCCCACGGCAACCTCGAAGCCGACGATGTGGAACTGATCCTCGCGGAAAAACGCCAATCGATCCGCCAAACCCAAATTCTCGACTTTTACCCCGCCACGGAGCAGATCACCGACATCGGCGGCCTCGATAACCTCAAGGATTGGCTGTTGCGGCGGGGCGGGGCATTCAGCGATCGCGCCCGCGCCTACGGGTTGCCCCATCCCCGTGGCCTGCTCCTGGTGGGGATTCAAGGCACAGGAAAATCGCTGACGGCCAAAGCGATCGCCCACCATTGGCACTTACCCCTGCTCCGTCTTGATGTGGGGCGGCTCTTCGGCGGCCTGGTGGGCGAATCGGAATCCCGCACCCGCCAAATGATCACCCTCGCTGAAGCCCTGTCCCCCTGCATCCTCTGGATCGACGAAATCGATAAAGCCTTTGCCGGGGCCGATGGCAAAGGCGATTCCGGCACGACGAGCCGCGTCTTCGGCACGTTCATTACTTGGCTGGCGGAAAAAACTTCCCCCGTTTTCGTCGTCGCCACCGCTAACAACATTCAAAGCCTCCCCCCGGAAATGCTCCGCAAAGGTCGCTTCGATGAAATCTTTTTCGTCGGCCTCCCCTCCCAAGCGGAACGCCGCGAAATTTTCACCGTCCACCTCACCCGCCTCCGCCCCCATAACCTGAAGAATTATGATTGCGATCGCCTCGCCTACGAAACCCCCGACTTTTCCGGCGCGGAAATCGAACAAACCCTAATCGAAGCGATGCACATCGGCTTCAGCCAAAACCGCGACTTCACCACCGACGACATCCTCACCGCCGCCAGCCAAATCATCCCCCTCGCCCGCACCGCCAAGGAACAAATCCAATTCCTCCAAGCCTGGGCCGATGCGGGGAAAGCCCGCCTTGCTTCTCGGCGATCGCTCGGTTCGCTGTAGGTGCGATCGCTTGAGTGGGGCACGATACAATTGAATCACTCAACGTGCCTCCGACATCATGCAAACTCTGGCCATTGAACGTCATTTAAAAACCCTGGCCCAACTCCAGGCAGAATTTGGCTTGCAACGGGCTGAGGCTGAAGACTTTTTTGAGGAGTGGCTGACAGGGTTGCCCCATTTGACGGCGGAGGAACAGACCGCCCTTGACCAGATTCGCGATCGCTACACCTATCAGTTTTCTGAAGGTCGTCTGGGAGAAGAGATCATTAAACTGATTGTCCTCTCGCCTCTATTGCAATTGGCGGGTTTCTACAATCCACCGTTTCAGTTTCGGGCTGAAGAAAGCATTGATCTGGAAATCGAAGCGAATGAGCACCGTTATCGGGGTCGCATTGATGCCTTAATTCTTCAAGATCGCTTTTGGGTGGTTACCATCGCATCGAAGCAAACGAGTTTTTCCCTTGAGTTAGCCATACCTCAACTCCTCGCCTATTTGCTAGCCAGCCCTAACGAAGCTAACCCCGTTTATGGCATGGTGACGAACGGGGAAAGTTTCGCTTTTACAAAGTTACAGGGTGGAGTTTCACCGCGATACGAAATGTCTGATGTATTTTCCCTGATGCCTCGTCAGAATCGCCTTTATGATGTGCTGCAAATCCTGAAGCGGATCGGGCGAGTGGTGTTAGATGTCCCTGAATCTGGGGATTAAAATTATCCCGAAGTAACGGTTTTGGGTTTTGTCCACTGACGATTTACCCACCTCCCCCGGTACTTCTCCGAGGAGGAGATGGGGAAATAACGGGGTTATTCTTGGGGGATGGGTTGGGGTTGGCGGCGGGGAAGGGGCGATCGCATCTCCGGCAAGCCGCTTAAAATCCGCTCCAACATTGGGCTAATTTTCGCCACCTGTTCGGCGCGGATAATCATGTCCCACAGCGGCTCGAACTTTTTCCAGCCCCCGGCATAGGCCAGATGCCGGGCGCGATGTTCCCAGGTGGGTTTTTGCCAAGCCCCTTGGAAAATAGCCGACCAGCGATAAAACTGCTGATACGATCGCCAATACAACGCCTCTAGTTCTGCTGCCTCGATTTGGGCGGGTTGGAAGACCACATGGCGGGTGTCGTAGTCGGGCCAATGGTGATGGAGCAAGCGGCCTTGGGCGGCCATGCGATCGTAGAGGGCAGTGCCGGGGTAGGGGGTGAGAATGTGGAAGGTGGCGGTTTCGATACCCTGCTGGACAGCCCATTCAACCGTGCGATCGCCCACCGTGGCATCATCCCCATCCATGCCATAGACAAAACTGCCGTTAATCATCACGCCAAACTCATGGAGGCGACGGATCGCGGCGGTGTAGTCCCGGTTGAGGTTGTGATATTTATGCTGTTCGCGCAGGTTGGCCGTGTTGAGGGTTTCAAAGCCCACAAACAAGCTCCGCAGCCCGCTGTCTACGGCTTTTTCGAGCAAACCCGGCTGTAAAATCGCGTGAACTGTGCCCGCCGCCTGCCAGACCCGATTCATGCCGCGCATCCCGTCAAACAACGCCGCCGCAAACTGAGCGTTACCAAAGAGATGATCGTCTAAGAAGAAGAGATGCCGCCCCGGTAATCGTTCAATTTCTGCCAAGGCTTCGTCCACGGCCTGGGTGTAAAAGGATTTTCCCCCCTGATAGAACGCATCTTTATAACAAAAATCGCAATGGTGAGGGCAGCCCCGCGAGACGACGATGGAGTTGGGCACGAGATAGCGATCGCGTTGAATCAGGTCGCGGCGAATCGGCGGCACACCGAGGAGCGATCGCACCGTCGAACCATAAACCGGCTGCACTGTCCCACCGTGCCAATCGCGCCAAAACTGCGGCCACGTATCCTCACCGGGGCCGAGGAAAATCGTATCGGCGTGCTGGGCGGCTTCCTCTGGCAACGCCGTCACATGGAGCCCCCCCAAGCACACATAAGCCCCCCGCGCCCGGTAGTGATCCGCCAATTCGTAGGCCCGCAACGCGGAGGTGATGTAGACCTGAATCACGACGAGATCCGGCTGATCATCGAGGGTAAGGGGTTGGACGTGTTCGTCTTGCAGCTCGATTTCGGCATCGTCGGGGCAGAAGGATGCGATCGTTGCGAGTCCTAACGGCGGAAAAAGTGAGTATTTAATCGGTCGCCAATGGGGGCTAAGGGCCTCAGTTAAGGCGGGCAAAATCATCTTGATACGCATGGCAAATTCAGAGCAGTCATGTTCTACCCATCCTCAAGACTGAGCCCCCCTATTTCACCCATCAAACTGTCAAGAATCGTGACGAGATGTAACGCACTTGCACGCAAAAGCAACAAAATCAAGCACTGGTTTTAGGGTGTGGCGGTTTGCTCCAATTGTGCGATCGCATCTTTCAGCACCGCCGCTGATTCCTTTAGGGCCGTGTGCTCGGTCTCCGTCAGTTGGCAATCCACCACCCGCTCCACCCCATTCGCCGCCACCACCGCCGGAACACTCAAGCACACCCCATCGAGGCCAAACTCGCCTTGGAGTTGCGTCGAAACTGTCATGATCCGCTTTTCTCCTCGGAGTACAGCGGTGGCAATCTTCACCAAAGCCATGCCCACGGCGAACCAGGTTGCGCCTTTGTAGTCGATGATGTGGTAGGCCGAGTCACGGACTTGCTGCTCGATCATTGCCTGTTCTGTAGGCCAATGGGTTGCTGCGTCGTTGAGTTGGTGAAATTCTGCGATCGGCACACCGGCAATATTGGTCATCGACCAAGCGGCAAACTCAGAATCGCCGTGCTCCCCCAAAATGTAGGCGTGGATATTGTGAATATCTACGTTGCAGCGTTCACTGAGGAAATAGCGAAACCGCGCACTATCGAGCACTGTTCCTGACCCGAACACCCGCCCTTTGGCGGTGCCTGCGGAGGCGATCGCCACATGGGTCATGATGTCCACCGGATTGCTGACGATCAGCATCACGGCGTTAGAGTTTTGCGCGACGATATCCCCGACGATACTGCGCACGATCGCGGCATTGCGTTGGAGTAAATTGAGGCGGGTTTCCCCCGGTCGCTGGGCTGTGCCGGCGGTGATCACGATTAAATTCGCATCGGCATAGTCGCGCACCGTACCGGCCTGAATCGTCACCGCCGGAAAAAAGGGCTTGCCGTGGGCGAGGTCGAGCACCTGACCTTGCAGGAGTTCGACATTTTTATCAATCAGAGCGATCGTGTTCGCAAGGCCGGTTTGGGCGAGGGCATAGACAAAGGTGGAACCCACCGCACCAGCACCGACGACAACAACTTTTCGCTGGGGAGAGGAGGACATAAGCATCACAGAAACGATGGACGTACCGTTATGCTAACGAGAATCAGCGATCGCCAGAATCACGCCGTAGGATTTTCGGCCCCCAGCCATGCCGGGAGGGGCGCACTCTGTTCGCGGTGGGCCCAATGGTGATAGTCATGGAGCAGATGGGAGAGAATGCGCTGCTTGATGCGACCGAGAACGCCCTGGACTAAGCCCACCCCAGCCGTTTCGAGGACAGGAACCGGGGCGAGGAGGAAGAACGGCGGCACATCCACCGACACCACCACATCGGCACGCCCTTCGAGATAGGTTTCGCCTTTGCGATGGACGGGGATCAGCTTGCCTTTGAGTTCAAGGCTGAAGCGATCGTTGATGTAGTCAATGCCGCGAATTTCGCAGTCTAACGACCGGATGCTGATGATGCCGTAGCTGTCGGACTTGACTTCGAGAATGACTGTGGGTTGGAAGTGGTAAAGGTTGAGGAGGTTGAGGGGATTGAGTTTGAGGCGGTAGCGATCGCCCCCTAACACGTCCATCAGTTTCGGGTTAGCGATCGCATTCACCAAGCGTTGTGGCTGTCGGAGATAGTGATGGATCGGGATACTCTCTTCGCGGACATGAAGCGTGACCGGCTCAGACGCAGCACAACGGATTTTCATAAAGCAGTTCGATAGATGAAGATTTAATATTATTCATTCATCCTACTTTACATTTAGTGATTAGTCGCAATAATTTACCAGCACGCCAGCCATCAAGCGCCGCCAATCAAGCTCAGCGACTCATTCAGGCCCCGGTGCTGCCATCGGCGACAGGAGTTCAATATGCTCTAGATATGGCCAACATTGCGCCGGAACCAGAAGATCCGGGTCTTGTTGCAGTTCTGAGAGGTGAACCCAGCGGGCTTCCTTCGTTACGCCATTTTCCTGAAACGGGATCACGGCCTGTTGATAAAAATGCGGGTCGGTAAAATCAGCCCGATACAGTTGAATGATTTCATGGCCCGGTTTGCCATCGTAGGTGAAGAGACTTTCAACGCAGCCTAAATATTGAATATTGCAGAGCGTGGCGTTGAGTTCTTCGGCAAACTCCCGCTCCAACGCCGCCGCACTGGTTTCGCCAAAATCCACCCCGCCCCCCAAGGCGCGGTAAAAATTTCGCCCCGCCGTGGCATCATGACCTACCGACAGAAAAATACGGTCATGATCTTGAATTAAGGCCAACGCAATCACGCGAATTTTTGCTTTTTTACCCATGGGATTTTCTCTCACTCTCCACTACTGATTACACCAAACTGGGGCTAGTTGAACATCGCCGCATTGGATTTCTCAACGGGCCAATCTTCATTCTCACCGCCAAAAATCACTTGCCGAATCGCAATATAGTCGTTGCTGAGATTGGTGAGGGCGTTGATCAAGATATCCAGGGCGATCGCATCACTCGTCCCCAAATCAAACCAACAACGCCCCCAGGTTTGTAAATATTCAAACTCCCCCATATTGTGCATCGGCGCAATCATCGCCTGTTCCAGTTGATCCTCGCTATAGTCCATATAGCTAATCTCGATGCCGCGATCGTTCACCTGCAAACTTTCGGCATTGAATGCCCCCAATTTTCCTAGATAAAACCACGAGTTAAACACCTCTTCGACATACTGTTGCTCTTGGGGCGTGGACACCGTTTCAAACTCTAGCCAAATCCACAGATCAAAGGGATTAAATTCGCGAAAAATAATATTCATAGATCACAATCTGGATAATCAAGCTCTCGGATCACGTCAGCCTGTTCAACAACAATCCTGCTGGTGATGCGTGAGTGATCGAGTTTAAAGACCGCCCATTGTCTAGCCAGACAAGGCGGAAGAGTTAACCCCGTAGACATGACGACACCGTGCTATATCTTGCCATGATCCGGCGAACCTGCAACAGAAGCGATCGCGATTAAGGCTTAACCTTCCCGAAGCGGCGATCGCGGTCTTGATAGTTGAGCAGGGCTTGGTGAAACGCCTCGCGGTCAAAATCGGGCCAGGCGGTCTGCGTGACGTAAATTTCAGCATAGGCCATCTGCCAGAGGAGAAAATTACTAATCCGCATCTCGCCGCTGGTGCGAATTAACAAGTCCGGATGGCTCAAGCCGGATGTGTAGAGATGCTGCTCAAACAGGGGTTCGTCGATCGCATCGAGAGCCAGTTCGCCCTGTTGGACTTTGGCAGCGATCGCACGACAGG
>CAZCWE010000002.1:20601-28143 GCA_964502285.1 uncultured Spirulina sp.
GGATAATTTCTTGGCGGCCGCCGTAATTGGTCGCCACCGTAAACTCAACATCCTGATTCTGTTTTGTATCGTCCATCGAACGGGAAATTTCGAGTTGGAGCGATTTCGGCAACGCCGTTAAATTTCCCACGAAGCGAATGCGGACATTTTCCGCCATCATTTCCGCCAATTCACGCCGCAAGACCTGCTCAAACAAGGTCATTAAAAATTCCACTTCGTGCTCTGGCCGTCCCCAATTTTCCGTCGAAAAAGCATAGGCTGTCAGAGCCGAAATTCCCCAGTCTTTACAACAGCGGAGCAAATCTCGTAGTGAATCCACTCCCCGCTGATGTCCCATCACACGCGGCATCCCTTGTTGCTTTGCCCAGCGACCATTGCCGTCCATGATGACCGCAACGTGCTGAGGCAGGCGATTCGGATCGAGATCGGGCGGTAAGGTTTCCAGCAGGGGACTTGACTTAACCATCATAAAGTTTTGCAGCTTGGAGAGTGGTCCGCACGATTCACACCAAAACGGACGGGTAGACTAATTAAAGCAATCAACGCTTGCGTTAAACGTTAAGCGCAATCAGCAAGACTTGCAATAAATCTTAAAAGACACCGTTGATTATACCCTCTGCCTTTGTGCTTCTCCGCACCAATTTAACCAGATTAATCCCCACCGAATGCGTCTAATTGATCATCAAGATTCAGTGCTGGAGGCGATCGTCATTGTACCGAGATGCGATCGTGTCTCCTGGCCTCTATTGCCCCCAGGGCCAAGGCTGGCCTAATCGTGATCCGGGCGCGTCCCCAGCTTGAGCATTCGTTTCACCAGTTCCCAACTTTGGGCCCCCAATTGCCGCCCAATCCGACCGACAGCTTCGCGTTCTACGGCGGGCGAGAGGCGATCGTGGAGGAGTTCGCGGAGTTTGCTGCTGGTGAGGGGGCGATTCAGTTGGCGATGTTCGGCGAGGGAAATTGAGCCGGTTTCTTCGGACACGACGATGCACACACAGTTATCCACCCGCTCGGTGATGCCCATGGCGGCCCGGTGTCGCGTCCCCAGTTGCCGCGAGGCGACCCGTTCGGAAAGCGGCAAAATGATTCCGGCAGCCATGACACGGGAGCCGCGCACATGCACTGCGCCATCGTGGAGGAGGGTGCTGGTTTGGAAAATGGTTTGCAGGAGTTCTTTGGAGAGTTCGGCGTTGAGGGCGACACCGGGAACGGAGAAGAAGCGTTCGTCGAGGGGGAGGCCGGTTTCTAGGATAATCAACGCTCCGGTGCGGTTTTGGGACAGTTCTTTAATCGCATCGACCATTTCATCGATGACGTTATCGGGGCGGGCAATGGGGCGGGCGGAGGGTTTAAACAGTTGGAACACTTCACCGCGGCCGAGGCGTTCGAGAAATTGGCGAAATTCGGACTGAAACACAACAGCCATGGCGACGGCGGAACCGAGGACAAGGCGTTCGAGGACAAAACTCAGATGCCGGAGGCCGAGGCGATCGCTCACCACCGCCGACAACATTAAAATCAGCAAACCCCGCACCATCCATAGGGTACGCCGCTCTCCAATGACCAGCAGAACGGTGTAGGTCAAAAGGAGAACTAGGGCGATATCAATGAATTCGCGGATCGAGAGCCAAGGTAGACTCACAACGAAACCCAGCGGCGGCATGAGTGATGGTGGTGGGTGAGCATTTCTATTATTAACGATTTAACCCACGCGCTCCGGTTGGCATGGGGGAGATTCTCATCTTGGCATCTTTCTCCCCCCTTGCCCTGTTGCGTTTAGGAACGGAAGCGTTCCGGTAAGCGATCGCACCGCAGCAAGTCCTCGTAGGTTTCCCGTTTGAGGATCACCTCGGCGTTCCCTTGGTTCACCACCACAGCAGCCGGGCGGCCGATGCGGTTGTAATTCGAGGCCATGCTGTAGTTGTAGGCTCCCGTGGACGGGACAACCAGGACATCGCCGGACTCGGTGGGGGGCAGTTGGGCATCGTGGATTACCACATCACCGGATTCGCAATGTTTCCCGGCAACGGTGACGGTTTCCGTGGCAGCAGCAGACATCCGATTGGCGAGGACAATGCGGTAGAGGGATTGATAGGTAATCGGGCGGGGATTGTCGGACATGCCGCCATCAACGGCGATATAGTTCCGAATGCCGGGGACGGTTTTCCGGGAACCGACGGTGTAGGCGGTGACGCAGGCGTTGGCAATCAGCGATCGCCCCGGTTCACAGATTAAGCGGGGCAGGGGCAGGTTGCGGGCTTCGCAGGCGGTTTGCACGGCGTTGGCGGCGGCGTGTACCCACTCGTCAATGGTCGGGGGATCATCGGCTTCGGTGTAGCAAATCCCCAAACCGCCGCCAATATTGAGGGTGTCGATAGGCAGGCCAGCGGCGATCGCCTGCACCATCCAATCCACCAACACGCCGCCCAGGTCTTGATGGGGTTGGCGTTCAAAAATTTGTGACCCGATATGAGCATGAAGACCCGTGCAGTGTAATTGGGGGCGATCGCGAATCCAGGCAAACACCTCCGGCAATTGGGTCGGGTCAAAGCCAAACTTACTATCAATGTGGCCGGTGCGGATGTATTCGTGGGTGTGGCATTCAATCCCCGGCGTGAGGCGCAGGAAGATTTTCACCGGATTCGCCGGAGTGGCCAAGGTCGCTAGGTGTTCCAATTCCAGGCGATTATCCACAATAATCGTGCAGCCCTGTTCCACCCCAAAGCGCAATTCCTCAACGGATTTATTATTGCCGTGGAAATAGATGCGATCGCTCGTCACCCCCGCCTGGAGCGTCGTCTGGAGTTCCCCCCCCGACACCACATCAAACCCTAACTCCTCACTGGCAACGATCGCACAGACCGCCAAGCAACTCCACGCCTTCGACGCATAGATCACCTGGGATGCGCCGCCATAGTAACGCCGAAAACCCTCGCGATACTGTTGGCACGCCGTGCGCAAGGTCTGCTCATCGAGAATATACAGGGGAGAGCCGTAATTCTGGACAAGCTCCAACACATCACAGCCGCCAATGGTGAGATGATCCGCCGCGTTGACCTGGGCAGTGAGGGGTAGGATCGTCTGGTTGGGAGACTTGTCTGGGGTGGGTAAATACTGCTGGCCCGTGGTGGGCGTTGATTCTGTCGCTAACATTTTTAATTTCGGCGTAAGTATAAGGAATCAACCATTTAAAATAGTCAATCTCCCTAGTGTACAATCAGCCCTCGTGACTTTATCAAGCCTCCAGATCAAACCCCTCACCCCGACCCACCTCGATGCCGTGGTGGAACTCGATCGTCACTGCTTGGGGGGGATGTGGAGTATTGATAGCTATCAGCGCGAACTGGAAAGCCCCAACAGTGAGCTGTTGGTGATTACGTCGGATCAGGGTGCGATCGCCTCGCGTCCCCTGCTGGGTCTGGGCTGTTTTTGGGCCATTCTCGAAGAAGCCCACATCACTTTATTGATGATCCATCCCGATTATCACGGCCAAGGGCTGGGGCAATGGCTCCTGGGCATCCTCCTCGCCCAAGCTGCGGCCCGGGGTCTAGAGCGGGCGACGTTGGAAGTGCGCGAAGGGAATCGGAGTGCGATCGCCCTTTATCAAAAATTTGGCTTTCAAGCGATCGGGCGGCGACCGGGATACTACGGCGCAACAGGTGAAGATGCGTTAATTTTTTGGCTCAATGGCTTGCATCAGCCAGGCTTTACTCTAGAATTAGATGCCTGGCACCATCAGCACCAGCATCGTTTAGCGCAACACGGCTGGCAGGTTGATGGCCCCATGCCCATTCATTGTTGAAGATACCGTCGGGAGAAAAGCAGCCCAGAATTCACCCCCAAATTTGACCGGACAAGCGCCCCAAATCAATTCCAGTCAACCGATCCCTGCAATGCAACAGGGATCAAAATCCCTGTGCTAGAATGAGCGCACAACGGGCCAGCAACAGGTGATTAAAGAGCATTATGTTTGAACGCTTCACGGAAAAAGCTATTAAGGTGATCATGCTCGCCCAGGAAGAAGCGCGTCGCCTCGGACATAACTTCGTGGGGACAGAACAAATTCTTCTCGGGCTGATTGGCGAAGGCACAGGCGTTGCTGCCAAAGTGCTGAAATCCATGGGGGTCAACCTCAAGGATGCCAGAATTGAAGTTGAGAAGATCATTGGGCGTGGGTCGGGGTTTGTCGCCGTCGAAATTCCCTTCACACCACGAGCCAAGCGCGTTCTGGAGCTTTCTCTTGAGGAAGCACGGCAATTGGGTCACAACTACATTGGAACAGAGCACCTCCTCCTGGGGTTAATCCGCGAAGGAGAGGGCGTCGCCGCACGGGTCTTAGAAAACCTGGGGGTTGACCTCTCGAAAGTGCGGACGCAAGTGATTCGGATGTTGGGAGAAACGGCGGAAGTTTCTGCCGGGCCAGGTCAAAGCGGCCGCACCAAAACCCCAACCCTTGATGAGTTTGGTTCAAACCTGACCAACCTCGCCAAGGAAGGAAAACTTGACCCTGTTGTTGGTCGTCAGAAAGAAATTGAACGGGTGATCCAAATCCTGGGTCGCCGCACCAAGAATAACCCAGTGCTGATCGGGGAACCGGGGGTAGGTAAAACGGCGATCGCCGAAGGCCTCGCCCAACGGATTTCCAATCAAGACATCCCCGACATCCTCGAAGATAAGCGCGTCGTCACCCTTGACATCGGCTTACTCGTCGCCGGAACCAAGTACCGGGGGGAATTTGAGGAACGCCTCAAGAAAATCATGGATGAAATCCGCTCAGCGGGTAACGTCATCCTGGTGATTGACGAAGTCCATACCCTGATCGGGGCTGGGGCGGCCGAAGGCGCGATCGATGCGGCGAACATCCTCAAGCCAGCCTTGGCGCGGGGTGAACTGCAATGTATCGGGGCCACCACCCTCGACGAATACCGCAAACATATCGAACGGGATGCCGCCCTGGAACGTCGCTTCCAGCCGGTGATGGTGGGTGAACCCAGTGTCGATGAAACCATCGAGATTCTCTTTGGCTTGCGGGAACGCTACGAACAGCACCACAAGCTGAAAATCCTCGACGAAGCCCTCGACGCAGCGGCCAAACTGTCCGATCGCTATATTTCCGATCGCTACTTGCCGGATAAAGCCATTGACCTCATCGACGAAGCCGGTTCACGGGTACGGTTGATGAATTCGCAATTGCCCCCGGCAGCGAAGGAACTGGATAAGGAACTGCGCCAAGTCCTCAAGCAAAAGGATGATGCGGTGCGATCGCAGGACTTCGACCAAGCGGGTGAATTGCGCGATCGGGAGATGGAAATCAAATCCCAAATCCGCACCATCGCCGCTGCCAAAAAAGAAGAAAGCTCCGGCGGTAGCGAAGACGGCCCCTCCGTGGATGCCGAAGAAATCGCCCACATCGTCGCCTCCTGGACAGGCGTTCCGGTCAACAAACTGACGGAATCCGAATCCGAAAAACTGCTGCACATGGAGGACACCCTCCACCAGCGGCTCATCGGCCAGGAAGAAGCGGTGCGTGCCGTTTCCCGCGCCATCCGTCGCGCCCGCGTCGGCTTGAAAAACCCGAACCGACCGATCGCCAGCTTCATCTTCTCCGGCCCCACCGGAGTCGGCAAAACCGAACTGACCAAATCCCTCGCGGCTTACTTCTTCGGCTCCGAAGAAGCGATGATCCGCCTGGATATGTCGGAATACATGGAACGCCATACCGTTTCCAAGTTGATCGGTTCGCCGCCGGGCTACGTAGGCTACAACGAAGGCGGTCAACTCACCGAAGCGGTGCGCCGTCGTCCCTACACCGTGGTGCTCTTCGATGAAATCGAAAAGGCCCACCCCGATGTTTTCAACATGCTGCTGCAAATCTTGGAAGATGGTCGCTTGACCGATGCCAAGGGCCGCACGGTGGACTTCAAGAACACCCTGCTGATCATGACCTCCAACATTGGGTCTAAGGTGATCGAGAAAGGGGGCGGGGGTCTAGGGTTTGAACTCGAAGACGACCAAAACGAAGCCCAATACAATCGCATCCGCTCGTTGGTGAATGAAGAACTGAAGCAATACTTCCGTCCGGAATTCCTCAACCGCTTGGATGAAATCATCGTCTTCCGTCAACTCAGCAAGCCTGAAGTGAAGGAGATCGCCGATATCTTACTCGCAGAGGTCTTTAAGCGTCTGACGGAGAAAGAAATCAGCCTCGGTGTCACTGACAAGTTCAAAGAGCGTCTTGTGGAAGAAGGGTATAACCCCAGCTACGGGGCACGGCCCTTGCGCCGGGCAATTATGCGCCTCTTAGAAGATGTGCTCGCTGAAGAAATTCTGTCGGGTCGTCTCAAGGCTGGCGATGCTGCCCAAGTCGATGTCGATGAGGAAAACAAGGTTGTGATTACGCCGCAAGATAGCCCCCGGATCTTGCTAGAGAAAAACTAACCCCCAATCCACGCATCTATAACTTAGACCGGAGGTGAAGTTCACCTCCGGTTTTTGTCTCAGTCTTGAGGGGAGGCTTTGAGGGTGCGGACGTAGCGTTCAAACCACAGCCCCGCCAGAATCACCCCCAAACCGCAGAGGAAAAACGCTAGGGCTTTGGCGATCAGTCCGGTGTCATATTCCACCATGCGCGAGAGGATTTGCAGCACGATGAGGCTCAGGCCCCACCAAAATCCCTGGCGTTCGCCCTGGCTGAGGGCTTCTCGAATGCAGGCGATCGCAATCAACAACAAAATGCCGTTTAACAATAACGGCGCAACGATGGCAAACGGGCCAAAGCGATGGTGACTCCACAGCAACACCCCCAGGCTGAGGAGCAGCCCGCCCATGGTGCTATCGCTCAGGGTTAAGCGCCACGGGCCGCCCCGCCGTCGTCCCAATTGCCACCAGAGGGCGATCGCGATCGCGCCAAACAAGATAATCTGAATCCCCCCCGCTGTTAATTCGAGGGCTGTGGCCGGATTGCCCACCTCCCAATCGCGACCATTCCACCAATAATGAAACGAGGCAATATAGCTGTAGAGACTCACATAGGCGATCGCTAATTTTGGCCCCAAGGCCGCAACCTTGGCGATGGTCATCGGTCGCCACGCCCACAGCAGCGCCGGAATCAGGCATACCGACGCGATTTGGATCACCACCAAACCGAGGCTATTCGTCCCCACAACCGCCCCAAGGTCACGGAACAAAACCAATTGAAACATCGCCGCTGCGAACACGGTCGCGAGGGTAAACAGCGATCGCGACCGACACCATTGTGCCAAGGGGAAATAGAACGCGATCGCCACCAGCGGAAAATAGTCCAACAGCAGCAACCAAAAACGCGGCGTTTGAGGATCAGGATAAAACCAGAACGACCCCAACGCCGCCAGGATCATCGAGAGCATCCCCAACATCGTCAGGCGCAAACTATAGGCCATGGCCAACACCGCCCCACTCCACACCAAAAATAGGGTTTGGACACTGCCCGTTTGGTGAAACATTTGGGAAAACAAGGCCAAATTCGCCCCCACCAACAAACCACCCAGCAACAGCAACGCCTGA
>CAZCWE010000002.1:28153-34250 GCA_964502285.1 uncultured Spirulina sp.
CGCGCCCCGCCACAGATAAAACCCGCCACTATTGACCCCAATAAACACCCCCATCAACAGGAGAATTTTGGCCGTCCGTGACCAAGCTTGCCAATTGGCTGCCACCAAGGTGATCGCCGCCAAGCCCATTAAAATGCTCCCTAGGCCCAGCAAAATCATCACAAACTGATTACGAGTAGAGCGATCGAGCTGCTCGAACTGGTAGCGATCGCTCAACTGGGCATACAGTTCGGGCGAAATGAGGCCATCCTCCCGCCACTGTGTCACCTCTTGGCGCAATTGATAGCGAAATTGATCAGAAGCCATAATGCTTGAGTTGAGAGGAATTTCATTCATTGTGGCCCGCACGGTAAAGCCGCTTCACCCCACCCTGTGCCACTTTCTCGCGCCTCATTCTCCTGAAACCATTACCCCTCTTCGCTAACGGGTACCATGGGCACGACATCGGGCCCACCCGGAGCACCATTCTGTTCCATGACCTCTAGCAGGGGTTCAGCCCCCGTGGGACTTAAATCAATCACAAACTCGGTAAACTCGCCCACCTTAGAATTCACCGTAATATTGCCTTGATGGACGGAAACGAGGGTTTGATGGGCGAGAGATAACCCTAAACCGGTTCCCTCCCCTGTGGGTTTTGTCGTAAAAAAGGGATCAAAAATTTTCTGATAATGCTCCGAGGAAATCCCGTCACCATTATCCCAAATCCGAATCCACACCCGCCCTGCTTGTTCAGACAGACTTACCTTTAAATGGGGCAAATAATTAGGATCATGACCCTGTTGGCGTTTTCGCTCCATCGCTTCTAGGGCATTGGTCAAAATATTCAGGAGCGCTTTACTAAAATCTTTTGCCACTAATAGCAAGGGGGGCAATTCAGGAGCGAGGAAAATTTCTTTTTCAAGGGGCCATTGAGACTGTTTCGCCACCATATTATGCTCAACTAATTCAATCGCATCGCGGAGAATAAGATTGAGATCCACTAATTCGGCTTGTCCGCCACTTTCACGAGTATGGCTGAGCATACTATCCACAATGCGCTCAATGCGTTGCCCATTTTGGCGGATGGTATCAACACATTCTTTGAATTCTGACAGGATATCGTCAATGAGATCTTGGGTATCCTGTTCGAGTTCTACCTCTGCAAGTTCTTCGGCCATTTCTTCGGTTAATTCTCCGGAGATGCGGGCGAAATTATTGACAAAATTGAGGGGGTTTTGAATTTCGTGGGCCACACCCGCTGTGAGGGAGCCGAGGGAGGCGAGGCGTTCTTGGGCGATGATTTGTTGTTGGGCGGTTCTCAGTTTAACGAGGGTCTGTTCGAGTTCGTGGTTTTTGTGGCGGAGTTCTTCGGTGCGGGTTTCGACTTTGAGTTCGAGGGTGCGGGCGTAGTCTTCAATTTGGCGATAGGACTGAAGGAGGTATTCCAGCAGGGTCATCCCAAATTTGACGGCGGTGGCTCCACTGAGGGCGAGCAAAATGGGGATAAGTGGAATCCACCAACTGAGGAGAAATGCCCCATAGCTAACCCCAACGATCGCACCCATCGCCCCGCTAAATTGTGCGATCGTGCGCAGCGCAGCCGGACGGGTTAACCCCTCAACGGTACGCCAGTGACTGACCCAAAATGTGCCTACGCCCGCGCCGAGAATAATCAAGATCATTTCGGCAAGTTCGGGAATGGTGCGGATGGGTTGACGATCCCCCAGGGCGGCATCGATTAGAAAGCTGGTGGCGTTGGCGTGAACTTCCACACCCGACATTAGGGTGCTGGGTTGGCGGTAGGGGGTGGTGCTAAAGTCTTGGAGACTGGGGGCAACGGAGCCGATGAGGACGATGCGATCGCGAAAAATAGCAGGGTCAAAATCAGATTCTAAGACCTGATGAAGAGGAACAGCAGGAAAGCCACCACTCGCCCTGACATAGTTCAGCATCACCTGATAACCGCCCATATCTTCTCGAATATAACCGCCATCATTGGGATTCAACGGCGGTAACACGGCTGCACCGAGTTCGATGGTTTCACCATCCGGGGCTATGGCTGGCTCAATGTTGGCCGTCTCGGCCAGATAGCGCATCGCCAGTGTAAAACTAAAGGACAATTTAGTTTCATCATCCTCATTGTTGGCGGAGAGCATGAGACGACGGATAGAATTGTCACTGCTATCAGCGGGGAGATCGTTAAAGCCGATTTGTTCAGCGGGGAGATCTGGCGGTTTGGGAATGATCCGGCCATCTTGGGGGGAGTCTGTGCCACTGTGGGCAATTTTCGGAATGATTTTTTCAATGCCGATCAGGTTAGGGGTGGATTTAAAAAGGGTGCTGAGTTTTTCCTTGCCGTCCCCCACGGGAATATCTCGATAAATATCTAACCCGATCAACCGGGGTTGTCCGGCCGTGATGGTTGCTAACAACTGGGCCATGTTGGCATCGGAAAAGGGCCAATTGAGCTTTTGAATATCGATTTCGTCAAATTCAACGATGATAATCCGTTCATCTTGAGGCAGAAGGGGGCGCGATCGCACCATCCAGTCGTAGGCTAAGAGTTCCCACAGTTCCAAGCCCCCCGCAAAGCGCAGCAACAGCAACACAAATGCCACGCCTCCCGCAATCGTTAAATTACGGTGCAGATGATCCGTCTGTTTGAGGCGATTCCACCAACGTGAACCGAAATTCAGCACAGAGTTTAACGGGATAGATGTGACCAGATGTGACTAATGGAGAGGCAACACAGCACATTGGACAGGATGCCAGCGCTGTTCCTTTCGACTTTAACTCACCCGTTGGTTAACGGGTAATGCGGTTCAGCAGAATTAAAGACGAGACAATCCCCGCAAAGTGGGCCGCGATCGTGTTGGTATTGGCTTGAATCACCAACAGATCGATGGAGTTCACCAATTTTGTCGGATCTAGGTTGGCGATCGCCCCCGGCGGATTCGCCAGAGACTTCGCCAAAACAATCCCCACGATCGCCTCCGCCCCGATAATCGTCAACAACATCCCCACCAAATTCACAATCAACCCCAAACGAATGATGCTAATCGTATCGGCTCGGTTTGGGCGTTGGGCAGGGTTTTTCGTTTGTAGGAGGCGAGCGATCGTCATGTACCGAAACGAAAAATAAATACTCACCGTCAAGGCAATCAACCCCCCCACCGCGCAAAACACCCCAAACTCCGTCCCCTGGGTATTCGTCGCCTCCGTCCTGTTCAGAAAACTCGTACTCGAAAACAACACCGTCACCGTCGAAATCACCCCTAACACCAGTTGCACCCAAAACCCAATCCGCCCGGCAAACTTCAAATCGGCTGAAACCTGTTGAACCTTGGCAGACAGTGGAGCGATCTGATTCGTCTTATCATTCATAGGGGTGTCGTCAGAGAAGCTAATCCTTTCATTCTAAGATGGTGGCATATTCTGGGCAGGCTCCTCCATCCAGTTTGCCAAGGTGTTACCGTGCGAGCACCGACGGCGACAATTTCAGGCGCTGACTGTGGCACTTCTAGAGAAGGGCTAACGTCGTTAACGGTGCGTGAGTCTCCCGCAACCACTCTGTGCAATTGTATTGATGAACCCATGGCATCTTCTTCCCCCAACTCATCAGGCCTCTCGATTTCTCACGAGCAATTTAGCCAGCGTTTAAAGCAGATTAAAAATAACCTGCGAACCATTGGCAACAACATCAAAGTTCGCAGCACGACCCATAAAAATGACACAACGGAGCAGACCCGCCTTGTCCAACTGCAACAGGAAATTGCAGCCCTCGTCGTCCTCCTGCCTCGGATTGAAAAGCTGCTGTTAAAGCTCAACACCAACTCCTGGCAACGCTTTTTACGGTTTTTAAAAATGAGTTCTCGACAACAGGAACTTAATATTTTGTTTGACTATATTGAAATGGCGATCGAGGTGTTGAGCTATGAACAACCCAGCCTTTTGGTGGCGCAAAAAATCCGCATTGATATTGAACGCACAGTGAATCGCTATCAACATCCTCTGTTGGGGATGGTGATTAATCGGTTCATGGATGTGTATCGCTCTGATTCTGACCCGCTCAAGGTGGTGTGCGGGTTAGCCCTCACGTCTTCGGTGTCTGCGATTCTGTTTTTTGGCGGGTTAGTGGGACTCTCGCATCAACGAGAAAATATGGCGAATGCGGAAATTAATGAGGTACAAAAACGACTCACGGAAATCCGCGAAACCTTGGCTAAGGACAACATCGTGATTACGGAGTCGGGGGATATCATCAATGGTAATACTTCGATGAATAACACGAATCCGTTGGGGAATGCGATCGGGGGTGCGATCGCAGACGAAAATCAGCAGGACTTGATTCGAGAGTTTCGTGAAAAAACAGTGCGTCTGGATAATCTTGAAGACCGTCAAGCCCAGGAACAACAGGATGCGTCGATCTTGTTCTTAATTGTCCTGGTGGTGTCGTCTGGAACCCTCGGCAGTGCGATTAGTATTTTGATCCGGATTAATGATTTTGAAAAACAGGATGCCACTGATCCGATTATTCCGATTTTTACCGGGGCGTTTAAACCGATTATTGGGTCATCCTTTGGGTTGTTGATCTATGCGATGTTTAGTTCTGGGATTATTTCGGTACAAATTGTCCCGACGGATACGGTGCGCGGCCATGAGTTTTTCTTCTGTTCTCTGGCGTTTGTGATTGGGTTTAGTGAGCGACTGGCGAAGGATGTGATTAAGCGCACGGAAGAGACGCTCTTGGGAGAGGCGGAGCCCTATACGCCGCCGCCGCAAGCTCTGCCAACCTTGCCCAACACCGAGCCACACCCTCCAGACTCGCCACAGGAGTAGCGATCGCACTCACGGCATCCAGCGATCGCGCCACAGCTCAAACATCAACAACGTCCAGAGCAATTTCCGGTGATCCCGCTGGCCGTGGCAATGCTCCTGCCACAGGCGTTGCACATAGTCCGGATTGAAAAAGCCCGCAGCTTGGAGGCGACGGGGCGACAGCATCTCCTCCACCACCGGCCGCAACGGCCCGACGAGCCATTTTGCCACAGGCATATTGAAGCCCTTTTTGCCGCGTTGGAGAATGGCGGCGGGGAGATGGTGGCGGAGGGATTGGCGGAGGATGTATTTTGTGGTTAAGCCCTTGAGCTTGAGGCGGTGGGGCATTTGGGCCACATAATCCACGAGGGTATGGTTGAGCAGGGGCACGCGCACTTCGAGGGAGTTGGCCATGCTGGCGCGATCCACTTTGGGGAGGATGTTGCCTTCGAGATAGAGCTTCATGTCGCAGTAGAGCAGTTGGTTGATCGCGTCTTGGGCTTGCGATCGCTGCTGATGCTCAAACGCCACCTGATAGGTATCTTTTTCCTGTAACTGTGTCCAAGGTTGAAGCAATTGGCGTTTTTGCGCCACCGCGAAGGAACCGAGCCATTGATGATGGCGCATTAACACTGGAATCCCCCGCCCGGCAATAAATCGCCGCACCTTAAAGTCAAAACTGATGTTATCAAAGGACACCGGCAGCCGATCCACGCACCAGGGAATGAGGCGATGGCGGATCGGGCTGGGGAGGAGACGTTCGTAATATTCCACGAGGCGATGGGCTTGGAGGGTGGAATAACCCGCGAACAGTTCATCGCCGCCATCCCCGCCGAGGGCGACTTTGACATGGTGGCGGGTGAATTGGGAGAGCAAAAAGGTGGGGATGATCGAGGAATCGCCGATCGGTTCATCAAGAATGTGGCCGAGTTTGGGGACGAGATCTTGGGTGAGTTGGGGGGTGAGGGTGAGTTCGTAATGTTCGGTTTGGAGGTGGTGAGCCACTTGGCGGGCGTAGCTCGATTCATCAAAAGAGGGGTCATCAAACCGAATCGAGAAGCTTTTCACCTGACCGGGGGCCAGTTCGGCCATCATGGCGGCGATCGCACTGGAATCCACCCCCCCACTCAACAACACCCCCACCGGCACATCACTGACCATCTCTTTCCGCACCGACTCCCGCAGCACCTCTAACAGTTCGGCAGCGTATTCAGCGGTGGGCTTGGGTTTGATGTTCTCGCTGCGGGCCAGGTTGATGTCCCAATATTACCCATGGCATATTGGGGGCATGAAAATTTTT
>CAZCWE010000002.1:34260-42815 GCA_964502285.1 uncultured Spirulina sp.
TCCCAATATTGCCAGAGCTTGAGTTGACCTTCTTGGTAGCTGAGGGCGTGGCCAGGGGGGAGTTTGGCGATGCCTTGGAAGAGGCTGCGGGGGGTGGGGACATATTCAAAGCTGAGGTATTCGTTGAGGGAGACGAGATCCACCGAGCGGGGAAAGTGGGGATAGGTGAGGATAGTTTTTAGTTCGGAGCCGAAGATCAGGGCGTTGTCGTGGAGGGCGTAGTACAGGGGTTTGATGCCGATGCGATCGCGCCCAATCACCAACCGCTGCCGCCGTTCGTCCCAGAGGGCAAAGGCAAACATCCCATTGAGATGCTCTAAAAATTCATCGCCAAATTCTTCGTAGGCATGGACGAGCACCTCGGTATCCGTGGCGGTGTAGAACTTGTGGCCGCGATGGGTAAGGGCTTGGGTGAGTTCGCGGTAGTTGTAGAGTTCGCCGTTAAACACCACCCACACCGTGCGGTCTTCGTTGTGGATCGGCTGTTGCCCCTGATCGAGGTCAATAATCGACAGTCGCCGCGAGCCGAGACCCACCGACCCGCGCACATATTGCCCGCCTTGATCCGGCCCCCGATGCAGGATCGTGTTGGCCATCGCTTCAATTAATTTGCCTGCGACGGGGCGATCGCGCTCCCCGTACACCACCCCACAAATTCCACACACCCGCGCTAACCTCCTAAACAATCCGGACTGATCCTCACCGCTCCATTCTTCACAGTGGCGATGGATCGCGGCCCAAACAACGGCTTCGGTCAATACGATACGCGATCAATGGCGTTGGCGATCGCTCTACCGGGGAATGAGGGCGCGAATCGTGCAGCCTTGGCCCGGTTGGCTCTGGATTTGGAATTGACCGCCAATGGCTTCAATGCGATCGCGCATACTCTGCAACCCGAACCCCGTCGTGTTTTGACCTTGATCAAACCCCTGGCCATTATCCCCAATCGCCAGGATGATCTGTCCCGGCTGGGCCGTGAGGCGGAGGGTGACCTGGGAGGCGGCACTGTAGCGGGTGATGTTGGTGAGGGCTTCTTGAACGAGGCGATAGAGGGCGGTGCTCAGTTCCGGGGGGATGGTTTTCAGGGGGGCGATCGCTAACTCCACCGGGATTTGGGTGGTTTGGGTGAAATTTTCCGTCAAGGTCTGCAAGGCTTGGGGCAGCGATCGCCCTTGTAAAGGACTGGTTTGCAGGGAGGCCACCGACTGCCGCACATCCCGCAGCGCATCTTTGCCCAGTTGTCGCGCCGCCTTGAGGTGGGTTTGTCCCTGCTGCCACTGGCCTTGCTGACAGTAGAGCACCGCATTTTCCAGTTGGATGCTTTGGGCGGTGAGGGCATGGCCGACGGAATCGTGCATTTCGCGGGCGATGCGGCTGCGCTCTTGGAGCATGGCTTGGTTTTCGATTAAGAGGGCATAACGGCGCAGGCGGGTATTGGCCTTCAGCAGGGCATCGCGGCTTTCTCGCTCCGACAGTACTGCCCCCACCAATAGCATCACAAACAGCAACACCAAGCCATAGAGCAACGCGGCGTTAATCGTCAAACTGGTTAAAAATTGCTGGCGTTGCAGGTTATCGAGCGATCGCACCATCGGCCCCCGCAACGGCAACGACTGCACCCGCAGCCAAAGCGACAGCAAAAACCCGCCATAGGCCGCCAATGCCGTCACAATCCGCCCCCGCCAGGGAAACAAAATACAGCCCCGCAGCACCACCACCAACAGCAACGCCGAAAACACCGTATTGCCCCGCCCGCCCAAGGACACCGTCAACCAACTGAGGCTAAACCCAGCGATCGTATACAGAACCCGCACCCCCAGCGATCCCGTTGGCAGGCGCAACCCCAACCCCCCCAGCAGAACGATGCAACCCAGCACCGCCCACGGAAACGCGCGCGGCGGCGGCCCCGGTCGGAGTCCCCCCGGCATGATCGGCGGCGGATGACGAATCGACAGGGCCGCAATAATCGCAATCCCCAACAAAATCCATTCCAAATACAACAACAGCCGAAACGACCGTTCTTGAAAGCGATCGCTCATGGTGTGATCCCCCATGTATCGTTCAAATCTAGCGTAATCTGGCGGTGCGATCGCCCCCGTTCTCCTCCCCTCAATCCAGATCTCGAAAGCCTAGGCCCAGGTGATAAGATGAAAAGCATCTTGAACCCGATAAGCCTTCATGGAGATCAAAGCTTTTAGCGAGCTTTTCCCCCTATTCAATACCGCCAGTCCCGAAACCCTAGAATGGTTGCTCTCCGTTGCCGTCAAGCATAGCTATCCCCGCGACCGGGCGGTCTTAATGGAAGATGCCTGGGGAAACGCAGTCTATTTCATTGTCTCCGGTTGGGTTAAAGTTCGCCGTCTCGCGGGCGAAGATGC
This sequence comes from uncultured Spirulina sp., assembly GCA_964502285.1. Classification (GTDB taxonomy): domain Bacteria; phylum Cyanobacteriota; class Cyanobacteriia; order Cyanobacteriales; family Spirulinaceae; genus Spirulina. Next base: position 36,639 of record CAZCWE010000002.1, read on the forward strand.
GATCACCCTTGCCGTCATGGGCCGGGGAGACTTCTTTGGTGAAATGGCAATCTTAGATGAATCGCCCCGCTCCACCGATGTCGTTGCCCTCTGCCCGGTTGAACTCCTCAGCGTCTCAGCCCAACGTTTCATCCAAACCCTCTTTAAAGACCCCCAACTCCATCACCGGATGTTGCAGTTGATGGTGCAACGCCTGCGCCATTCCAATATCCGCTTCCAACTGCGCAACCAACCCCCCGCCATTAAGCTGGCGAAAATGTTGGTGATGCTCGCAGAAAGCTACGGCCAACCCACGGCGAAAGGAACGGAAATCCTCATGGTTCCCGATAGCGATCTGGCGCAAATTTCCGATATCACCGCCGATGAAGTGCGCAAAATCATTGAAAAACTCCACAGTAAAAGCTGGGTGGAAATTGACGAGCAGCAGCGGAGTTTGTGTATTGTGAACCTCAAGCAGTTGAGCCATTTAGCGGGCCGGGTTTAGGGCGGGCGATCGCACTCACCCCAACGGAGTTCCGGAGCTCCGGAACAACGAAACCATTGAAACCTTGTAGAGTGGGGGGTGGGTCATGCTTGCGTCCGTTAGGCTGATGCCCACCCCTGCACAATGTTCCTTGAACTATGGCGACACCTCAACAACCCGGAACCCAATTTTTAAGCCCTGATGAATCCGCCGCTGTGGATGCGGCGTTGTTATCGACTCCCGAAAAGTTTCTGACCCGGTTGACGATTTCATCCCTGCGGCTTTTGGTGAAGATTGCTGCTGATTATGAGGTGGCGATCGCAGACCTCACCCCAGAACAAATCATCACCTGGTTTGAAGCGGACAGTAAAGTCCGCCGCGAACAGGGGATCGACGCGGCGGTTTTGAAATGGTGAAGGTTTCAGCCGTAACTAGAACCGGAAGCGGGTGCGAATCGTGGCGGCGATCACGTCATTATTCGCATCGTTGTGACCGGGGTTCGTCAGCCAAATCACACCCGGTGTGATGTCGATGTTGTCATTGACAGCCAGGCGGTAGAACGCCTCAAGATGGTAGCCAATGTCCTGATCGCCGCTGCCCGTTGCTGACCCCAGCACACGGTCGGTGACGGCAGTATTGCTATCCATCAAGCGTGGTTGTTGACCCACAACGAACCCCAAGAGATTGCCTTCGCCGCCCACATCTTCTAGCCCGACGGTGACGGCAAAGTTCCACACATCACCATTGCCTACATTGGCCAAGGACGCATCGGTAAAACCGACCCAACCACCCACAAACAGGGCATTACTGGGGCGCACTAAGACCTCTGCCCCAAAACTGTTAGCAGAGACTGAGGTGGGGGATGATGGGATGGAAATCAAGTTACTGGCGACGCTGCCGGTGCTGTGGCCGAGGCCTTCGCCGCTCCGGTTGTAGCTGTTGAGGTAAACCAGAGCCGCAGAGACGCGATCGCTGGCATATTTCACCTGACCCCCCAACGCATAGGAACCATCAAAAATGCCCACATTGGGGTTATTGCCGTCTCCGGTGGTGTAGGCGAGGGAGACTTCAAAGGCATCGGTTAACTGATAGGACAGGCCCAAGCCTTGGTCTTGACCTCCGACGCGCAAAATCGGGTTATGTTGCCCGAAGCGGGACACGGCCCCGCCGCCGGAAGAATAGAACGGCGTAAGCGGTGCAAGGAGGTCATCCATCCCGGCAGAATTCGCGAAGATTTGCGCCATCCCTTTCGTCCCGATGGGGAACCGATAGGCTAGGTCGTCAATGACGACGCTGTTACCGGTATCACCAACGAAGGCGTAGCGGGTTTCGTAGGTTGCGCCGTTGCGGCCGTAGATGCCGCTCCAGTTGGTGACGTTCCCGGCTTGGAGTCGGGTACGGAGGCGATCGCGTCCTGTAAAGGAGGTGTCCAAATTGAGGCGCACCCGGTCTTGTACCACAATGTCGTTATCCGTGGCGAGTTCCGTCACCCCATCTCCGTTAGTGTCGTAGTCATCCGACTCCGGAAAAATGCCGTTGATGGCGAAGAGCACTTCACCCTGAAGCTTGGTCGTCGTGGAAAATTGGTGCTCTTCAAGAAACGCCACCCGGCCTTCGAGTTCGTCTACTCGCGCACTGATTGTCGCTAATTCCGGTTCAAACTCTTGGATTAACCGTTGCATCACTTCAAGATCTGCGCGGGTAGCCAGCTCAGAGGTGGTCTCCGCGATAATCCGCTCAATCTGCTGCACACAGGCGTTTAAACCAGCGGCAAATTCATAGCGACTCAAAGCACGATTGCCCCGGAAAGAGCCATCAGGATAGCCTTTGATACAGTCGTAGCGGCGCACCAGGTCATCCAAGGCGGTATAGGCCCAGTCGGTGGGGAACACATCCCGGAATTGAGAGGCATCGGTGACCCCTTGCCCCAAACTGCTGTTGGTGTCTTCGGTGCTGTATTGGTTGATTTCTTGCAGGAGTTGATCGACGGAAGGCTGCGCGATCGCGTCATCTTCTCTTCCCGTTTCCAGTTCATCTAGGGTCGTGTCCGGGGTGGGCGCTTCCAAGTCCGGCATGGGGGCTAACTCTAGAGTATCCAGGGGCAGGATGTCCGGCTGCGCTGGGGTCAACGATTCTGCCGGAGTTTCCAGGCTGTTACTCGGTTCGATCGGGATCGCGGTGGGAGTCGTCGCAGGGACAATCCATTCAACCCCATCGATCGCACCATCGTAGTCTAGTTCGTCCAAGCTCTCGACAGTATCCGCCGTCGGCTGTGCGGCTAAGTCTGACTCCAAATCTGCCCCAGGGGTGCTGATCGTGGGGGTTTCAGTCAATTCAGGCTCAGTAAATTCTGCTGACTCGATGGACTCGAAGGCCGAGGATACAGGTTCGGCCGGTTCTAGGGCCGTGCTGGGCTTCGGATTAACGTTGGCGGTTGCGGATGCTGTAAATGCTGCTGCTTCGACGGGTTCTGTAAATTCGGGTTCTGCGAATTCGGGTTCTGCGAATTCGGGTTCAGCGATGGGGGCTGGATTATAGGCTTGTACTTGATCGAATTCAGGCGTGGGCGCGTCGGCAAAGGTTACCGGTGTTGTCTCCGCAGCAACGGGAGCGGGGTCACGTAAATCTAGTTCTGGATTCGGTACGGGTGGGGTTGCAGTTTGCCAATCGTCAGGCGCGATCGCGACATTATTGGAAGACTCAGGCTCATCGATTACCGGGTTCGGGGCCGCTGTGGCAGTACCCTGATGGGTCACAAATGAAGCCGCCAGCACAAACGGAGCCGTTTGAAGAAGATGACCGACTAATTTCGACATTTACTCACACCAAAAAGTTAAGAATTGCGTTTCGTACCCCTTGCTCTGTAAACGATTGCTGCGTTTAGGGAGATCAAGGCTGAAGCTAGGTTAACATATCTCCAAATTCTCGCGATCGCACCTTGATCACAACTCATTTGACACCACCATGGGACGTAACGCCAAACGCAAAAAAGAACGCCAAGCCAACCCGCCAACTCCTCCCAAACCCGATCAGTTTGTCCATAACTTAGAACACCGTGGCTATGACTATCGGGATGTGCAGCGATCGCCCGATTTGCCCCAAACCGATCGCCAACCGGAAGTGTAGGGATGCAATCCGGTACGGGATCATCGTCTCCCATCACCGGGTGCGACCCTCATTCTCGGTAAAATTTGTGATAAAGAGGCATGATAATAAAAGACAGTTATGGTGATGGCGTGACACCTGTGCCCCAATGACAGGGGAGGCGATCGCCCCAATTCCGTGCCTCTACCTGCTGAAAATTTTTAAGATATCTCGTTTTTTGTTGTTATATTGATTGTCGGTTTATTATGCGCCCAGGCTCACTGCTCGAAAAACTGTATACGGCCCACCACAACACAGGGCGACCCATTAACCTGGGGGTGTATTACAAAAATACGCTGATTGCCCTGTGCCATGCCCTCGAAGATTTCGTCTTGGAGTCGGAGCGTCCGCCCCTGATTGTCGCCGCATTTCAGCAGGGTAAATGGTACGCCCAAGAAGCCGAACGCTATGCTGCGATCGCCCAGAAATCCAGCCAGATCGCCATCCTCGTGACCGCTGACTCCGGCTTCTCCGACCATTCCACCGAGCAGGAAAATGTGGAGATTGTCGAACTCAACGCCGACGATCCCGTGGCCCAAGAATGGCATTTGATCATCCTGTCCCCCACCTACAGCGCCATGGTGTTATGCCAAGAACTCTCCGAGGCGGACTATGGCGCAGCGGGTCGGCCGGAACAGGATCTAGAGCGCAAATTTTACGGGTTTTGGACGTTTGAATCAGACCGTGTCCATGAAACGGTGCAATTGGCGATCGCTCATATCCAAACCTACAACCCCACCCTCGCCGACCAACTGAACCAACACCTCACCACCATGACCCAAGACTTTGGGGAATGTCAGCGCGATGACCTCAATGCCGTCGTCATGAACGTGGTGCAAGCCCTCCAAGAGACCCAATCCAGCACCGCAGAACCGAGCCCCATCCTCCATGACAATCTCCTCTCCAACGAGATGCAGGCGTTTCTGCGCATGGCCCAACTCATTGATCAGGCCGATGTGAATAATCCCAACGCCGCCAGCGAAGTGGCCACCCTCGCCGAAACCATGGGGCAACTGCTCGATCTCCCGGCCTGGCAAATTAAACGGCTGCGCTTGGCGGGGTTACTCCATCGCCTCGCCCCCCTCACCAGTGATACCGCCCTGGGTGAGTTACAAACCGAAGCCCAGCACCAAGCCCTCGCCAAACAGGGACTGCTCCCGAAGGCGGCGGTGCTGCGCATCATGCCCCAACTACAAGCGATTAGCCAAATCATCATCCACCAAACGGAAGCCTGGGATGGGTCAGGCATCCCGGAAGGGCTGGCTTACGATGCGATTCCGTTAGAGTCGCGGATTTTAGCGATCGTGGCGCATTTTCAGCAGGCCGTTCTCCGCGCCAAGGACGCAGGCAATGACCAACCGCTCCAAGCTGCCCTCGCCGTTTGCCAAGCCCAATCCGGAAAACGGTTTGATCCGAAACTGGCGGAGGCGTTGGTTTTGCTGGTGTTTGGGTTACAACAGGGCATGAATCTAACGGCGCATCAGCCCAAAATCGCGGCGGGCATTTGGTTGTTGGATGAAGATCCGACGGTGACGGCGGCGTTGGACTCGGTTTAAATCCCGTTTAAAGACCTTCCACGAAGATGCCCGGACTGAAACGGTTCTGGGCATCAAAGCTGCGTTTGACTTGGCGCATCAGGGCGATCGCATTTCCCGGATAGCCCCAAGGGTCGATGGCCTGTTTGATCGCAACGGGAGCATCCAGCAGGGTCAAAAAGCCCCGCTGCTGCTCGCATTGTCGCCGCACCCGCCGCAGTTGATCCGCTGTGATTCCGGCGGGAAATTGGCAAACACCGAGGCCGCTCCCGGCGTGACCGAGGGCGATCGCTGTTGGGGGCAGATTCGCTAAGACCTCCGGTAAGGCTGCGGGCAAAACGCCAAACCGTGCGGTGATTGCGTCAGGGGTGGCCGGGGTGCGGACGGTCGGGGCGAGGGTGTCCCAAAAATCGGGGGCGGGCGTGGTGATTGTCAGGCCCTGTTGAGTGGCGATCGCTTCCACCTGCTCCAGTTGCACCGCCACACTAGCGGCAATACTGGCAAACTCCACCCCCAACCCCAACGCGCCCCGGCCGCCCCCAGCCCGCACTAACGAACCATTCAACAGATCCAACCGCACGGGTGTCAGGGTGGAATTGAGCAGGGTTTGCGTCGTGGCAGCGATCGCCTCGACTGATCCCGTCAGCACCCGCGTCGCGGTCGTCTCCGGTAGGGGATAGGTGCGAAAGGTCAACTCTGCCAAAACGCCCAACGTGCCAAACGACCCCGCCAGCAGCTTCATCAAGTCATAGCCCGCCACATTTTTCACCACCCGCCCCCCGGCTTTCGCGATCGCTCCATCCGCCCGCACCATCGTGATGCCCAACAGCAGATCCCGCACACCACCGTACCGCTGCCGCCAACTCCCCGCATCCGCCGTCGCCACAATGCCGCCGAGGGTCGCCTGGTCGGGATAGGCCGGATCGAGTCTGATCAGATCCAGCCCGCTCAGGTCGGCACCAGCAGCCCAGACCCCCGGCAGCACACTACTGCCGAAGCGAATCTGTACCGCCGCGATGAACAGCGCCAGCAAAA
>CAZCWE010000003.1:0-591 GCA_964502285.1 uncultured Spirulina sp.
GAAGAGGCCCGTTAAGGCATCGTGAACCCGGTCAATTTTTAGGTTTGACCCCAGTTTGACATTGGCGAGGGAGGCGGCCAACTGTTCGGCGACGGTTTGGGCGAAGCTGCGTTTGCCGTCGTTGAGTACCCCGGCTTGGGGGGAGGTGAGGTAGAGCATCCCTTGGAGGCTGTCTTGGGCGATCATCGGGATGCTGAGGCATTCGGCGGGGAGGGGTTCGCGGTGAATATGTTTACTGAGGAGGCGGGGGTGTTCGTGATCCACCCAGTGGGTGCGGTTGCGGCGGATCGCCCAACTGTCTTCGGGGGCGAAGATCTGTTCGCTGTTGAAGTGGTCGCCCCAGGTGGTGAGGGCTTCGAGGAGATTGCCCGCATCGTTGCAGAGAAAGACAGCCCCGGAGCAGTCGGGGAAGAGGGGGCCGACGAGTTCGGCGATCGCATCATGGGCATCGCTTAAACTGCGACTCGCTTGCAGGTAGTCGTTGAGTTCGGCGAGTTTGTCCATCTCGCGGCGATGGGCGTTGAGATGCTTGATGCACCGGTCTCCGGTGGACAGGTTGGCGCGGAAAAGGCCATCCTTTCCATCATGGTG
>CAZCWE010000003.1:601-15812 GCA_964502285.1 uncultured Spirulina sp.
CGGCGGTGGGCGTTGAGTTGCACCGTGGAGCTTTCGAGTTGGGCATTGGCGCGGCGCAGGGCTTCGGCTTGGGCCCGCTGCTCGGTGACATCTTCCACCATGTAGGAAAATTTCCCCTGGCCGGGAATGGGGCAGACGGTGGCCGAAAGCCAGCGCACGGAAACACCATGGTCGGTATCATAATCCGGCTCGTAGGTATATTCAAACTGCACCGGAGCCCCTTTGCGATCGCTCTCCAAACAATGGTCAATCCAGTAGCGGCGAATGTGTTCGGGCACGCCCATGGCGCTGGCGGTTTGGTTGTGCATCGTCACGGGCGAGAGGCGGAAAAACTCGCTACTGACGGCATTGTCCGACAGATGGCGAATGTCATCCTCGACGACTTCGATCACCCCCATCATCATCGAGGTGCTGTTAAAAAAGCTGCTCAGGGTGGATTCACTGGCGGCGAGGGCGGCTTGGGTGGAGACGCGATCGCTAATGTCCTCCACAATGCCGAGGAAATATTCCACATCCCCCGCCAAATCCCGCACCACCGAGCCGCTCACCTGTACCCAAACCTCTCCCCCCTCCTTGCAGAGATAGCGTTGCTCAACGCAGAGATCGGGAATGTCCCCCGCGATCAGTTGGCGAAATTGACTCACCACCACACCGAGATCGTCAGGATAGGTAATGTCTTGGAAGGTTTTGGCCTGGAGTTCCGCTTCGGTGTAGCCGAGGAGATCCAAGAGCCGGGTATTGACGGAGAGGATTTGACCCGTGGCACTGGTTTGCAACACCCCGACTTCGGATTGATTGAAGAGAGTGCGAAACCGCTTTTCCATTTCCTGGAGGGTTTCTTCAGCGTTGTTGCGCTCGGCGATTTCGTGGAGGAGTTCTTCGTTGAGGTGGGTGAGTTGGTTGGTGCGTTCTTCGACGCGCAATTCTAATTCATCGTTGCGTTTGCGTAGGGTTTCTTCGACCCGTTTGCGATCGCTGATATCCCGCACCATCAGCAAATACCGCTTCGTTTTTCCCGTCGCCAGCCGCGACACCGCCAACTCCACCGGAAAAATGGAGCCGTCTTGACGTTGGCCCATCAACTCCCGCTTGGTGGTGATCATCGGACTCAAGGCCGCGGCGGGCACGGTTTGGATTTGCGTCGAATTTTGGGCCGTGGTTTGGGGGGGCGGGGGGGCGGTGCCGAAGAGTGCCGCTTCCACTTCCCCATCCGCAAACGCCAACATCAACCGATCAATGCCCTGGCCGAGCACTTGTTTATCGCTGTAGCCGAACATGGCCGCCGCCGCTGGGTTGAAGGTCTCGATCTTTGCCTTGTCGTTAATCGTGATCACCCCTTCAGGGGCGTTTTCGACAATGGTACGGTGGCGGGCTTCGCTGCGGGTAAGTTGCCGCACCGAGGCCCGATTAATCAGCCAATAGATCGTCGTCCCGATCGCATTGAGCAAAATCGCCACGATGACCGTAATCACCGCTACTTGTAAATAACTTGCACTGAAATCTCGTTGCTTTGTTTGCAACACCACCCCCCAGCCCGATTGATCGGGAACCGGAGCATAGGCCGAAATCGTCGTCCAATCCGCTGCCGTGCCGCTTTCCCCTGCGATCGCCTTTGCCAACGCTGCCGGTGGCTCAGCCCCATCCTCCCCATTGGCTTGATCCAGCGAAATCGACACCGCCTCCCCATCTTGCCGACCGACAATTAAAAACGATTCAGGCGCATCAGGATCAGTGGTAGCCGTTGCTTGGGTCTTAAAGTCTTGAATGGCAACAGCAGGGTCAGCGGATAATGCTTGCAGCGGTGCATCGAGAGCCGCCACCAACTCCGCCTGATGTGCCTTGAGCGCGAGACGATACAAAATGCCAATCCCAGTACCCGCGACGAGGAGGGAAAGAAGCGTCGTTTTAAAGAAAAGGAGGCCAAGTCGCTGCGGGTTGTTCATCGTCAATCGTTACCTTAGGGATGGAAGAAATGACCCAGGGATTATGCATAGGGCAAACTGCACTCAACAATACATGAAATATCGCTGTGCAAGCCAGATCCTTGGCTAAATTAAGCCAATGACTGCCAAAGTTTAGAGCAATTTTAAAAGATTATCGGGGGAGAGGGGCCGTCTTCGCTGCGGGAATTCTCTCTCGCTCCGGATCACCCTAGTCAGAGCGGACGGCGCGACGGGATTTACTGATGGAACGAGCTGCCATGATGCCGCCAATAAACCCGAAGAGATGACCTTGCCAGGAGATCCCCGGTTGGCTGGGAAACACCCCCCACACCACCCCACCATAGAGGGAAAAAACCAAGATTGAGATAATAATGGACGGAATATTGCGCTCGAAATAGCCCCGGAACAGCAAAAATCCGAGATAACCATAGATCAAGCTACTGGCACCGATATGCACTTCTCCCGGCATCCCAAATAACCAGGTGCCGAGACCTGCGATCGCGATCGTGGTGCCGGTGACGATCCAGAAGTCGCGGGTTTCTTGGAACATCACGAACCAGCCCAAAATCAGGAACGGGATCGTGTTGGCGATCAGGTGAGCCCAACCGCCATGCAGGAACGGGGCAAAGAGAATGCCGCGTAATCCGAGCAGGCTATGGGGTCGGATACCAAAATGATCTAAACCGCCCGGTAGGATGGCTTGAAAAATGAATTGATCGAGAATTTCGAGGCTCCAAAAGATGCTGAGAAAAAACCCTAAAATTTTAAATTGTGCCTTTAATTCGGCAGTGACTGACCCGTCATCCTGATGGCGCATAGGAATTGAAAAGACTTGCAGAATGTCTGTGTTTAGTATGACATTCTCTTTTCGGGAATGGAGACGGGAGCAGATGAGTCTGGGTGGGGAGCGTCTAAACTGGAATAGACAGGATTGTCCAAGGCAAGCATTGAATCATGATGAGACGACGGATGGGGCGGGTTGGACTGGGGATGGTGTTGGTTGTGCCGATCGCGTGGATGGGGATGGCAACGGCACAGGTGCAGGAAAATATCCGCCAATTGGATGAAAATATTCAACGTCTAATCGAGACGCGGGATTGCGATCGCTGCGACCTCCAAGCGGCGCAACTCCGGGGCCAGCATTTAGAGCGGGTGTCGTTGAAAACCAGCAATTTAGCCGAGGCGGATCTTCAGTTTGTCGATCTGAGTTTTGCGAATCTGCGCGGGTCAAGTTTGCAGGGGGTGAATCTCACGTCGGCCCATCTACGCGGCACGATTCTCACGGGCAGTTCGCTCCAGGGGGGGATTTTGGAGGGGGCGGTGTTGGTGGAGGCGCAATTGCAAGGGGTGGATTTCAGTGAGGCGGAGATGACGGGGGTGGATGTGATGGGGGCAGATCTCACCGATGCGGATTTAAACCGGGCGACGTTGAAAAATCTTCAGGCTCAGGGCGCGATCGCACCCCGCAGCAATTTCGTTTGGGCCAATCTCCAAGGGGCGAATTTCCACGGGGCCGATCTCACGGGCGCGAATTTTGACCATGGGGATTTGCGGGGGGCAGATCTCAGCGGGGCAGACCTGAGCGGAGCCAATTTACAGAATGCGCTGATCAGCGGGGCGCAAATTGAAGGGGCGATCTTTTGTGAAGCGATGATGCCCGATGGCACAGTCTCCACCCAAGGGTGTGAGGCGGATGCGCCCCCGCTGCCGATCTTGGAACCAGAGATTCCGTGATGGCCAGTAGGGTTCGGTGTTGGAGTCAACGCGCCCTTGGGCAATCGTGCTAAGTTTGATCGGTGAAGAGTACGAGCGGTAACACTATGCGTGGGTTGAGATGGCGAGCGATCGCATTGGGGTTGGTGGTAGTGGGAGCGATCGCGCTCTCCGGATGTCGTAGCTTAATCACCGCCAGCGTAGACAATACACCCCAACTGGTGTTTTCGAGCCCCAGCGACCCGGCTACGTTTAACGCGCCCCTCAACACCTCCGCCTACAGCGTTTTTGGCTACATCAACGCCGGTCTGATTACCCAAAACGGCGAAACCGCCGAACTCGAACCGGCCCTGGCGGAATCTTGGGAAATTTCTGAGGATAACCTGCGGATTGTGTTCACCCTGCGCGAGGGGTTGCAGTGGTCCGATGGCGAACCCCTCACCGCTGAAGATGTGGTGTTTTCCTATAACGATGTCTATCTGAATCCGAAAGTCCCCACGGGCTTAAAAGATATTCTCCGCGTCGGCGATGGCTTTCCCACCGTGCGGGCGTTGAGCGATCGCGAAGTGGAATTCACCGTGCCGCAACCCTTTGCCCCCTTCCTCCGCTACGCGGGTGGTATTTCCATCCTGCCCAAACACGCCCTGATCGACGCGATCAACGAAACCGACAGCGAGGGCAACCTCAAATTTCTCTCCACCTGGGGCACGGATACCGACCCCACCAAAATCATCGGCGCAGGTCTCTATCGGATGGTGCGCTACGTGCCGGGGCAGCGGGTTGTGTTCGAGCGCAACCCCTACTATTGGCGCGAAGACGACCAAGGCAACCCCCAACCCTACATCGAGCGCGTCGTGGTGCGGACGATCGAATCCGACGAAACCCAATCGATCGCCTTTCGCTCCGGAGAGTTGGACAGCCTTTCGGTGCAGCCGGAAGTGTTTAGCCTCCTGAAGCGGGAAGAAGACCGGGGCGGCTACACGATCTACAACGGCGGCCCATCGTCCGATAGTCGCTTTGTGGGCTTTAACCTGTCCCAAGCGAAAAACGCCCAGGGGGAACCGTTTGTGAATCCGGTGGTGTCGAGTTGGTTCCAAAAAACGGAGTTTCGGCAAGCGATCGCCTACGCCCTCAACCGCGAAAAGATGAAAAACAGTGTCTATCGCGGTCTTGGCGAGATTCAAGATTCCCCCATTGGGGTCAGCAGCCCCTACTATCGCGGCCCCGAAGACGGTCTAAAAACCTACCGCTACGACCCCGAACAAGCCAAAGATCTCCTCCTCGCTAACGGATTTCAGTACAACAGCGCGGGTGAGCTAGAAGACGAGGCGGGCAACCCGGTGAAGTTCAATATGTTGGTGAAATCCGAAGAAAAATCCCGCGTGGATGCTGCGGTTCAAACTCAGCAGGATTTGAAAGCGATCGGGATTCAAGCGGATCTACAGGTGCTGAATTTCAACACCGTGATTCAAAAGCTCCAAAACCGCGACTGGGAGGTGTATGTGGGCGGTTTTGGTGGTGGCGGTGTGGAACCCCATAGCGGTTTTAATATTTGGTACAGTGGCGGCTCGCTCCATCAATTCAACCAAGGCCCGATGCCCGGTGAAGACCCCATCCAAGATTGGCAAGTGTCGGAGTGGGAACAGGAAATCGATCGCCTCTTTCTCGAAGGAGCCGGGGAATTAGACGAGGAAAAACGCAAGGAAATCTATGGCGAATTTCAGCAAATCATCGCCGAGCAAGTGCCGTTTATTTACCTAATTAATGCGCTGTCGTTGGAAGCCGTGCGCGATCGCATCGAAAACATCAACTTCACCGCCCTCGGTGGCGCATTCTGGAACATCTACGAACTGGAAATCAAAGCGAATTAACCCCTGCGCGGGCGATTGATTGTCCTGCGATCGCTCTCAATTACGGCGCACGGCCAGCCCGTCGGCCCGCTTGCTTGGGTTTTGTGGTCACAATGGAAGGGTTGTTTCTACCCGGTATTGCATGGATATTGCTGCGATCGCCCCCCGATTAACGAAGCTGTTTCCCTCCGTGGCCATTGCCGCCCCAACCCCCAACACCTGGCAAGTGGAACTACCCAATGCGCGTCTGCTGATCTTGCTTTCTGAGGATCAAGCGTGGCTGCGGTTGCTCCTGCCCCTTGCCCCCCAACCAGAGGCGGAACCCTACCTTGAATCCCTCTTAGCGTTGAATTTTGATCTGACCCAAGAAGTCCGCTTTGCCCTCCATCAAGAGGTGCTCTGGGGGGTGTTTCAATTCAATCGCCTCACCCTCACCCTAGAAGATCTTGAAGCAGCGATCGCTCGTCTATTAAAACTCGCTCAATCCTGGCGAGACGAAGCCTTCCGCTACCAATCCGACCGCCAACTACGCCAAATCATCACCGCCGCCAAAACCCAAGGCCAAACCCTCAACCAAACCCTGCAAAACCTCGATCGCATGTATAGCGAAGGGATGCTCGGCGACCTGGGTCAAACGGAGGAGGTCAAAGATCGGATGTTGCTCGCTTGGCAAACTCGGCTCAGTCTGCTGTGGGATCAGGTGACTCCCAATCCGGGCACATAACCGCCGAAAACGTGAAAGACCGAGCCGCACGCGAGCCACTCCCACGCCAAACGATATGCTTAAGGGCGAACTCTCTTCCGTTAACCCCAGTCTCATCCTGATTATGGTTGCGCTTCTCCTGGCTTGGCTGATTTTAGGTTTCGGGGCCAGTAGCATCGGCGTGGGGGTGCTGAACGGCTTCACCCTGACGCGACTGACCCGACCGGGCGATCGCTTCATTCTCGCCCTCTGGATCGGTTTGCTGATCCTGCCGTGGCTGCTGCTCACCCTCTCCCTCGTCATGCCCCTCACGCCGTGGGTCGGCGCGATCGCGCTGCTGCTGGGAGCTGCGATCGCCCTCCGCCATCCCCCCACCCGCCAGGAACTGCTCCACCACGCCCGCACAATCCTCGCCCTACCCTGGCCGTGGCGGCTCGGTCTGCTGGGTTGTGGTGCGATCGTCGCCTTCTTTGCCTCCCAAACCATCATCTGGTTTGACACGGGACTTTATCATTACCAAATCATCCGCTGGTTCTCCGCATATGGAACCGTCCCCGGCACTGCCCTGATCCACAGCCGCTTCGGCCTCAATTCCTCCTGGTACGCCTTCGCCGCCCCCTTTCACTTTGGCCCCTTCACCGAACGCATGGGCACAGTGACCGGCGGGTTTGTCCTGTTCTGGGGGCTCTGCCACATCGCCATTACCGTCCGTCGGATCATGAACCAAACCAGCCACTTCACCGACTGGTTTTTATGCCTCGCCTTTTGCTGCGTGATTCCAACCCTGTTTTGGTCAACCCTGCCCTTTGGCAATTCCCCCGATCAGCCGGTGCTCTTTCTCACCCTCATTCTGGCCTGGTTGATCCTGGTGATTGCCCGCCAACCCGCGCCCCCATCGGATCAAACGCCCCTGCTGTTGCTGTTGATGATGACGTTGGCGATCGCCCTGAAACCCAGTGCGCTGCCCTTGGCGTTTGTGGCGTTTTTGTTCTACCTCGGTCAGCAGCGATCGCACCCCTGGAGCACCCGGATCATTCGCGGCATTGCCCTTCAACCTCACCACATCGGGCTGCCTCCTCTACCCTTCTCCGTCCCTCTGTTTTGACCTGCCGTGGGGTGTGGGCAAAGCGATCGCCCTCTGGGAATATCAAGGCATTCAACAATGGCATTTTTGGATCGGCGATCGCGCCGTAGAGGCTCAACCCTGGGATTGGGTGCTGCCTTGGATGGATTTTGAAGGTCAATTTTTCTTCTTAACAGTCTGCGCGATCGTCGCCCTCGGTCTTCTCCTGCTTCAGCATCGGCAATATTGTATCCCCGGTAAATCCTACGTGCTCCTGTTGGGGGTGTTGGGGTTGGTTTATGTGTATCTGTCTGCGCCCAGTTGGCGGTTTGGGATTGCCTATGGTGCAATCTTGCCCGCGTTTTATTTGGCGCGTTTGTGTGAAAAACCGACGCGGGGCTGGGCTTTAACAATAATCGTGGTGGCGGGGACGGCGAATTTTTGGCTTGCGCCCCAGTCGGCATCCTTTGGGGCGATCGCGATCGTCACCGCCCTCTTTGCCCTCTGGTTTGCCTGGCGACCTGAACGGCGGCAGCTTGTCCCCTTCTTTGCGGCTTTGGTGTTCGTCTCGTTCGCCGTGATGGGGTCACAATACCGCGCCACTTTCGCCATGCTCAATCATGACATTACGCTCAATCTGCTCCTTCCCCCTGCCCTCAGCGAGGATTACAATTTCACCGACCTCCACACCCGCCACAGCAACGACGTGCAATATTTCGTCCCCGCCGATGGTCAGAGTTTATGTTGGGATGCGCCGCTCCCCTGCACCTACCAACTCACCAACCCAAATATCCGGCTGCGTGTTCCAGAACGGGGATTAGCTGGGGGGTTTGTGCGGGCTGATCGGGAAACATTGAGAGGAGGTGAATAGATGAGCGGTGAATGTGATTTACGGACGTTATTACGATCGCTCTCCCCGGTTTTACGGGAGGAAAAAGTTGTGTTTTGCTCCTTTGCCGGGGCGCGATATGGCGATCACGCCGACCTAGAGCCGATCGCTGCCATCCAAGAGGCTGAGGGACTGACCTTGGTGATTCCCCAAGCGAAAGCGGATGCGCATCGCCTCACCTATGACTCGGTGTTTTGCGGGATCACCTTGCAGGTTCACTCTAGCCTCGATGCGGTGGGGCTAACGGCAGCGATCGCGCATCAACTCACCGCATTTAACATTAGTGCCAACGTGATCGCGGGCTATTTTCACGACCATATTTTTGTCCCCTGTGATCAGGCCGAAACCGCGATCGCCGCCCTGCACACCCTTGCCAGCAGCTCGTGAATTTAAAAAAAGGATAGGGGGTCGCCCTATCCTTCAAGTCCTGTAAGATTTTGGGGGTCTCACAGCCGTTAAGCCGTGAGCGATCGCGTTACTTTACCGCGAGTTCTTTTTTCGCATCTTCCGCTGCGAGGAATTTTTCCAATTCCGTCAGCGCATCCGCATCTACTTTCGTTTGCATCGGGCAGAACTTCGGCCCACACATCGAGCAGAATTCAGCAGTTTTGTAAATATCGGCGGGCAGTGTTTCGTCGTGGTATTCGCGGGCGCGTTCCGGGTCGAGGGATAACTCAAATTGTTTATTCCAATCGAAGTTATACCGCGCCGCCGAGAGTTCATCATCGCGATCGCGCGCCGCATGAGCCGCAATCTTATAGGCAATCAAGCCATTGCGCACATCTTCCGCATCGGGTAACCCCAAATGCTCTTTAGGCGTGACATAACAGAGCATCGCCGTCCCATACCAGCCCGCCATCGCCGCACCGATCGCACTCGTAATATGGTCATACCCTGGCGCAATATCCGTCACCAACGGCCCCAGCACATAGAACGGTGCTTCGCTGCACTCTTCCATCTGCTTCTTGACGTTGAACTCAATTTGATCCATCGGCACATGGCCCGGGCCTTCCACCATCACCTGCACATCATGTTCCCAAGCGCGGCGCGTCAATTGCCCCAAGGTTTTCAGCTCGGCCAACTGCGCCTCATCGGACGCATCATGGGTACAACCCGGCCGCAGGGAATCCCCCAAACTAAACGACACATCATAGCGTTTGAAAATTTCAATGATGTCGTCAAAGTGGGTATAGAGCGGGTTTTGCTTATGGTGATGGAGCATCCAGCGGGCGATAATGCCGCCGCCCCGCGACACAATCCCCGTCACCCGATTGCGCACCAACGGCAGATGCTCAATCAAGATCCCCGCATGGATCGTCATGTAGTCTACGCCTTGCTGGGCGTGCTTTTCGATGATATGCAGAAAATCCTCAGCCGTGAGGTTTTCAATGTTGCCGTGAACACTTTCGAGGGCTTGGTAGATCGGCACGGTTCCAATCGGCACGGTGGACGCATTGATAATCGCCGTGCGAATCGTATCGAGATCGCCGCCCCCAGTGGACAAGTCCATCACCGTATCCGCGCCATACTTCACCGCAAGATGGAGCTTGGCCACTTCCTCATCGAGGTTGGAGGTGTTGGGCGATGCGCCGATGTTGGCGTTAACCTTACATTTCGTGGCGATCCCAATCCCCATCGGCTCTAGGTTGGGGTGATTGATATTCGCGGGGATAATCAGGCGACCCCGTGCCACTTCATCCCGGATCAGTTCAGCCGGCAGGTTTTCACGCTTGGCCACAAAGGTCATCTCTTCAGTGATCATGCCTTGGCGGGCATAGTGCATCTGGGAGACGTTGGCTTGGCCACGGCGTTTGGCAACCCATTCTGTACGCATATTTGGTTCCTCAAAATTACAGCTTCCCTCCGCTGGTGCTAACCAGTCTCAGGTTCTAAGGGTCTCTCTCAGCTTCATGTTGGGAAGCACCCCTAGCTTGGTGAATGATCTTATCACGGGGGTCAGGGGGATGGCGCGATCGCATCGAATTGCTTAAGGGTTTGGGGGGGATTGTATTGAGGGTGTCGGGGCGATCGCACCAGACAAACCTCAAGTTAGTGGGCTATGTTGTTTTTTAAACTATTTCCTCACAGTTTGTACCAGTTCCCTCCGTACAGGCTAAAAGTTGCATCGTTATTGAGTCTGAAATCATGAGATTTCTTAGCCTAAATAGAGAAAAACATTGAGGCCGGGAATGGTGCGGGATAATGTCCACAAAAGAAGCGCAACATAAACCAATCCTAAGCCCCATTGATACCAAACGAGGGCAGCGACTAAGCCGGGTAAATCATGATCGCGGAGGCGAATATCATTGAAGCCAAATTTGAGAATATTATTCAAACTAAAATCATAATAATTGAGCCAACCCCAGCGGCGATCGCACAATATCGGCGCGTAGCGATCGCGGAAAAAGGGGAACCGGGGAATAATCGGTAAACGGATAATCAATAGTTGCAGTTGGCGCAAGCTGCCATCTTCCACGAGATAGGTTTGGTCGAGGGCGTTATGATACCGACCGCGTTGATAGAGCGAAATGATTAGGGCGAGGGGAATGGGGATTAAGAAAACACTGAGACAGAGGAGGGTGAAAAAGGGTTGCGCGGCTCGATGCCAGAGGATGAGGAAACTTAGGGCGGTGATGATCGTGAAGCTACTGGCCATCCAGAGGGTTTCCCAGCGATTAGGAAGGAGCGGAGTCGGGCTTTGGCGGCGGACGCGATCGACGATCCACATGGCGATCGCAAAATAGGCGCAGGTGAGCAAGCCGAGGGCAAAAATCAACCCCACATCCGTGCCGTAATTACTCAACAGCAACAAGACACTCAGGCTTGCTGCGGTGAAGATGGCGAACCAGTGGCGGGGCAGTTGATACCAAGGGATGGCGCGGAGTTCAGTGAGAATCTGTTGGATTTGGAGGCGCGATCGCATCACATCCAATTGATTCGCATCGGGGATCTGTTCGAGGCGGCGAAAACTGCGAATTAAGGCGAGTAATAGGGCTTCATTTCCGGGTAAACTGGCGACTTGAATGAGGGAGCCAATTTTACCTTTATCACCGAGAACTTTGGCATTTTCACTATCTAACACCAGGCCATCTAACTGAACGTGGGTATCGTGGGTGAATTGGGTATTACTCAGATTCATAATGTCGAGTAATTTCACATCTTTGACGTTTAACCCACCGTCGAATTGACTGCCGCGAAAGGTGATGATTTTCTCAAAGGTGGCATCGGAACAATCCAGGGTATCCGCAAATAAACTTTTACTGAGCAAAGCGCGATCGCGCCAACGAGTTTGACTGAAATCGCCTCCCTGCTGCCAGCGGGAGCCGAGCCAGTTGGTCAAGCCGTTGAAGGTGGTTTTGCTGAATTGGGCGGTGTTTTCAAACTGCACCGCGTTGAAGTTGCCTGTTGCGATCGCCGCATTTTGGATCAGGACGGGGGCGAGGAACCATGCCGCCTCAAAGGTCACCATCTCTTGAAACTGAGCCGCTTCAAAATCAGCGCGATCGCCCCACACCGTCCGCGACCAATCGCCCCCCTGTTGAAAAATTGTGCCGTGGGCGCTGAAGGGTCGCAAAAAAATCGCGTCGGCAAAGTCTACCGCGCCGTGAAACTCCGTGGCGGTGAGTTGAAACCCGACGCGAATCAGGGTGCGGTAGGGCAGCGTCGCAAAGGATGCGGTGATTTTCGTGTCAGATGCGAGGGCCGGGAATAAGCGTTCTTGTTCCGGGGGGGTGAGTTGACCGCGCAGGGCTTCGGGGGCGAGTTTGACCCTTGTGCCGAACTGCGCCGCTGACCAATCGCCATAGACCACGGAATGGCTCAAATCGAGAACCACAGGCTGCGGGTGGCGCGTCAGTTTAGACGCGAGGGGGGTGAAGAATTGCGATCGCCCCTCTTCCGTGGTGAGATCAATCACCAACTGCGTCAGGTCAACCCGTTCCTGGCCGTCGATGATTTGGCTCTGGGCAAGGCGATTTCGGAGGAGTTCCGGCGTGACGGGGAGACGTTCCGCCGCCGCCGCTGGGCTCAGCATCGCCCACCAGAGCAGCAGCCCCCCACACAGCCCCAGCAGCCATCGTCCGATCCGGGTGATTTTCGCCCCTGCTCCGGTGGTCTGTCCCATGGATCGTGGCTAGCGGGGACGGAGGGGGAGTTCAATTTGGAAGGTGGTTCCCTGACCGACGACGGATTGAATCGCGATCGCGCCGTTATGGGTGGCGACGATTTGGCGGCAGAGGTAAAGCCCCAAGCCATGGCCGGAGCGTTTATGTTTGCCTTGGCGGAAGGGTTCAAAAATGCGCTGCTGATCAGCGGGCGGAATCCCGATGCCTGTGTCGGCAATTTCCACCACCACATGATTCGACACACTGCTACTCGAATGCACCCGAACCGTAACCCCCCCTTGATCGGTGAACTTAATCCCGTTGCCGATTAAGTTTGTGAAGACCCGCTTCAGTTCGAGGCGATCGCCGATAATGTCTTCACTGTCCGCCTGCCAATTAATACTTAAATTCAGTACCTTTTCTTCGGCGAGGGGTCGCAATTCTCGCACCACTTCTTCGAGGAGTTCGCGAATATTAAAACGAATAAAACTAATGATTTTTCGGCCGACTTCGTAGCTGTAGGCTTCGAGGAGATTATTGAGCAGTCGTAGCAGGTGTTGATTGCTACTCATAATCGTGGTCATGGCCTCATCCATTTTGGGGGTGACGGGGCCAAAGGTTTCTTTGCGCAGCAGGTCTAACATCCGATCAGCAGCAACGAGGGGAGTGCGCAGATCGTGGGTTAAACAATGGACGAAACTTTCGCGCTGTTCAATGCTTTGTTTGAGCCGGAGGAGCGATCGCACCCGTGCCTGTAGTTCTTCGATCTTGACGGGTTTGCGGATAAATTCATCCGCCCCCACATCGAGGCCCTGGACGAGGCTGGGATGTTCGTGGGCGGTGATCAGCAAGATGGGAATATAGGGCAATTGGGGATGGGTGCGAATCCGCCGCGTTACCTCATAGCCGTCCATTTCCGGCATCATCACATCGAGCAAGATGAGATCCGGGGGGTCTTTTTCAATTTGGGCTAAGGCGGTGGGGCCATTGTCCACTAACACCACATCGTGCCCTTCTTTTTCAAGGGCTAACTGCACCAGAAATAGGTTATCCGGTGCGTCATCCACCGCGAGGATGTAATGTTTTTCAGTCATCGATTTTCAAGGGTTGGGAATGATGGGGACAGGGCAGGGAAAGCGCAGCCGTGGGTATGATTCATACCGAGTCTGCTGGCTGGAATGCGGACAGGATTAGAGTTCGGATTCACTCCAGGCGGTTAGGGGTTCTCCCGGTGGCTCAGGGCGATCGCGGGGTAAATCAACGGTAAAGGTAGACCCCTTGCCCGGTTGACTGGCAATTGTAATCGTACCGTGCATCATTTGGACGAGGGACTTCACAATTGCTAACCCTAACCCTGTGCCAGGATGCTTGCGGGTTAAGGTTTGATCCACTTGGCGGAAGGCTTCAAAAATCACTTCATGATCGGCTTCGGCGATACCAATGCCGGTGTCTTGAACTTCGATTTGTAAGCTATTTGGCGTTGTATCCCGTAGTGTAACGGTGACGTGGCCTTGCTCGGTGAATTTTATGGCGTTGGAGAGGAGATTGACCAAGAGCCGCCGCAAACAGTTTTGATCGCTGACGATCTGCGGGTTTTGGGTGGCGATATTGACTTGGAGAGGGAGGTTTTTTTTCTGGGCGAGCGATCGCAGCTCGTCCACCGTCCCTTTGAGTAATCGCTCACTATCAAAGCATTGAAAGTTGACATCCCAATACCCGGCTTCAATCTTGGAGAAATCTAACACCTCATTGAGGAGGGTTAAGAGATTTTGGCTGTTGTTGAAAATCCGTTCCACCATATCCACCTGACGGGGTGAAAGGGAGCCGTACTGCTGCAACATCAGCATCTGAGAGAAGCCCATAATCGCGTTCATCGGAGTCCGCAATTCGTGGGACATCGTGGCTAAAAATTGAGATTTTAATTGTGAGGCTTGCATGAGTGCTTGGTTTTGTTGCTCGATCTGCTCTCGCTGCTGGTTGAGCTGATCGGCCCTCGATTTGAGCACCGCTTCGACCTGTTTTCGGGGCGTGACATCGTTAATCGCGCCACAGGTTCCGAGGATATGCCCGGCACTGTCTTGGTGCAGTTGGGCATACAATTCCAGCCAGCGAAAATTTCGGTTTTTCGTCGGAAAACGAAACTCGTATTCAAAGGATTCGCGCTCTCGAAGCAGGAGGGATTGAAATAAATCCGTGAGGCGATCGCGATCCTCTTGGGTAAACACGTAATCTAAAAAAGAACTGTTGAGGGTTTCCTCGACGGTGTAGCCGGTGATGGCTTTCCAGGGCGAACTGAGGAAAATCCACCGCCCCGTCGTATCGGTTTGGAAAATCACCTCTTCAATGCTGGTCAAGACGGAATGATAGAGGCGGTTGATGGTGTCGAGTTGGACGTTGCGCTCATTGACCCGCGATTCCAGTTCATGGTTGACGCGCAAAATTTCCAGCTCAGCTTGTTTCCGCTCGGTGATGTCCCGCGAAATGGCGATCACTTCCCGGATCGTCCCGCCGTCGGGGGTCATAATCACCTGATTCGTGGTTTCAAACCAGATGTAGGTGTCGTCTTTGCGGCGGATGCGGTAGGTGTAGGTGGAGGTTTGGGGGAGGGTGTCGCTGTAGGTGGTGTGGAGGGTGTCGAGGTCTTCGGGGTGGAAGAAGTCGTAAATCGACTGCCCCACGAGTTCGGAGGGGTCGTAGCCGAGGAGGGCTTGACTGGCGGGGGAGGCGTAGAGGTATTGCCCGGTGGGGGTGTAGCTGGTGATCAGGTCACTGGAGCGATCGGTGAGGAGTTGGTAGCGTTCCTCGACGGCACGCAGGCGGCTTTCCAGTTGAGTGATCTGGGGGGAGGGGGTGAAGGTGCTGAGCCAGCCGGTGAGGATCTGTTGATCGTTGTAGAGGGGTTCGGCGTGCCAGAGGGTGGCGATGTATTGGTTTCGGGCGTGGTGGC
>CAZCWE010000003.1:15918-21827 GCA_964502285.1 uncultured Spirulina sp.
GGGGGTTTGGGTGTTGATGGCGTGATGCCAAGCGGTGCGGGCGCGATCGCAGTCCTGGGGATGCACCCCCTGCCACCAGGGTTCGGTGAGCAAGTCCGCTTCACTCTGGCCGGTGTAGGTTGTCCATTGGGGGTTACAGGCCGTCACCATCCCCTGGGCATCGGCCAACCAAACCAAATGAGGCAGAGTGCGAAGCAGTTGCTCCACCGAGGTTAAACAGAGGGACGGAGACATAAGAGTTGACAAGACGTTCCGGGTGAAATCTGGTTCCCATACCGTAACGGTTTTAGGCAAACCATGACATCTCTCTGGGGAAAGTCGTTTGACCCTCGCAGTCTCATTCTCTAGATAGAGATACTTTCGGCCGTGGTGTGACTAAAGCGGGGCAGCAGCCACTGCACTGCATCGGGTAAATCCTGGGCGATGTAGTCCGGTTGGGCGTGGTGTTGGTAGGTTCCGGAGAGCACCTGAGTGCCGTAGCCTGTTTGGACGAGGATGCCATGAACGCCGGCATTGCGGGCTAGGTCAATATCCGTGGCTTTGTCGCCCACCATGAAACTGCCCTGGAGGTCGAGGTCATGATCCCAGGCGGCCGCGATGAGCATGCCGGTGTTGGGTTTGCGCCAAGTGCCCCAATAGGCGAACTCTGGGTTAACGCCTCCGGCGGGGGGGCTGAGGTAGGGGCAGTAGTAAAGCGCGTCGAGGTGGGCGTTGGCTTCGGTTTTGAGCAGGGTGACGAGGCGATCGTGGAGGGCTTCGATGTGGGCGACGGGGTAGTAGTCGCGGGCGGGGCCGGCCTGGTTGGAGACGAGGCAGCAGAAGATGCCCGCGTCGTTGAGTTGGCGCACGGCCTGGGCCACACCGGGAATCAGATCTAGATCTTCGACGCGGTGGAGATAGCCCCGCTCAATGTTGAGCACGCCGTCACGATCGAGAAAGACCGCTGGTTTAGGCACTCCACATCGTCTCCAAAATGGTGACGGGGGCGATGTCGGCGATCGCATCACTGGGGGATTGAATCGCGATCGCTTGGTCACTCTTGGGTAACAACTTCGCTGCATCCGTGGGGCCAAAGAGAGCGATCGTATAGGTTCCCACCGCCACCGAGAGATGCATCGGCGCACTGTCGGTACAGAGCATCAGGTTCGCCCCGGCAATCATCGCCGCCAATTTGCCGATGTCCGGCGGGGTTGCCACCCGGAGGTCTCCTGCCCCTTGGATCATTTCCTGCACCCACTGCCCATCATCGGGGCCTTGGAGGAGGACGATCGGCACATTGGGCTGCTTGGCTTGAATGTCTTGGACGACATTGAGCCACTGTTGCACCGGATAGATTTTGTTAATGCCTTTGGTGAGGGCAAGTTGGCTCGATCCACCGTGGATCATGATGTAGCCGCTACCTTTAATGCCGAGGCGTTGTTGTTCGGCTTCTGCCCAGTCAATATCTGTTTTAGGCACTGCGACGCTCAGCGGCGGGCAGGGGGTTTGGAGACCGAAACCTTGGACGAGATCGTGATACATCAACGCCGCGTATTGCTCGGTTTTGAGGGGCACGGTATCGGTGAGGAACCACGATTTATCACTGCGGTAACCGACCCGTTTGGGAATGCCGTTGAGCCAGAGCAGCACACCGACCGCTAACCGTTGACCAAGGGCCAGGGCGGCATCGTATTCGCGATCGCGGATAATTCCGAGCAAATTGAGATAGTCTGCCAGGCTATTCCGGTCTTTGTAGTCAAATAGCAAAACATCACGCACCGAGGGGCAAACCCGATAGGCTGACTTAGAGCGAGGTTCTACCAACACATCGATCTCGGCGTTGGGATAGGCTTGCTTGAGGGTCGCCAAGGTGGGAAAAAACAGGATTTGGTCGCCAATTCCACCAGGAACGAGGGCTAATATTCGCATCTCCACTAAACCGCGCGTATGGGATCGAGTTCAATTTTAACGAAAAATGTCCCCATTCAACGCGAACCGTTCATCCTCATCTGTTTTGCGTCAGGCTCCGCTGCTCAGGACGGCATGAGCGATCGCACGCTCAATGGTAGACTTTTAGACGCATCAAGACCTGTTGAACAACCCTATGCACCTGTTGATTCCGGCCGCTGGCCTGGGCAAACGAATGGGGGGCGATCGCAATAAACTCCTCCTCACCCTGTCCCAAAAACCCCTCCTCGCCTGGACGCTCCAAGCCGTCGAACAAGCTGAGCAAATCACCTGGATTGGCTTAATTGGCCAGCCCCACGACTTCCCGGCCTTTGAGCAAATTCTCGCCGAGCTTTACCTCACCAAACCCGTCCAACTGATCAAAGGGGGCGACACCCGCCAAGCCTCGGTGTATAACGGCTTGCAAGCCCTACCGGAATCAGCGCAATGGGTTTTGATTCACGATGGGGCGCGGTGTTTAGCTACGCCGGACTTGTTCGATCGCTGTGCGATCGCCCTGCGCACCTGTCCCGGCCTGATCGCCGCGATTCCCGTCAAAGACACGATCAAAATCGTCAACGACACCCAGCAGGTCACCCACACCCCCGATCGCAGCACCCTCTGGGCTGCCCAAACCCCCCAAGGTTTCGCCGTCGCCACCCTCAAAGCCTGCCACGATCGCGGCAAATCCCTCGGCTGGGAAGTCACCGACGATGCGGCCCTGTTTGAACAGTGCGATCTGCCCGTGCAAATCGTGCCAGGGGAGGAAAGCAACCTCAAAATCACCACGCCGATGGATTTAGCGATCGCCGAATTCATCCTCCAACACCGGCAGCCCTAACCCCCCATTTCCCCCGCCGCTTGCGTAGCGAAGGAAGCCCAGCCAAGGCCGCCCCGCGTCTCCCCTGCGCCCCTTAACCCCTTCCCAGAATGGTCACGATTTGATAGCGTACTAAACAGGACTTTTTTAATGCACCTGTAACAAAAAAAAGACTGATATTATTTCTTGATCATCAGGACATCGCAATCTCATTTCCTTGAGGAATGCTCAACCCTGAGCAACAAGGGGCTTAACCCCCTGATCGATTCCAATCTTTGAAGTGGGAGCGCGATCCATGGGCAAGACGTAGCCCATTGGGTGAGGTGAACCCTGGCCGAGTCCCGTCCAACATCACCGTTTGAACCCAAAATCCCATGTGGTGTCACAGGGAAAACGTCACCGGCCTTCTTAACCTCGTAATTGCTGTACTGGGAGATCTCAATTCATGGCTATCCTGTTCCAAATTTCCTTACTTGCCTTAGTTGCTCTATCGTTCTTGATGGTCGTCGGCGTTCCTGTCGCCTACGCCACCCCCCAAAACTGGGATCAATCCAAACAGTTGATCTATCTTAGTTCTGGTTTGTGGCTCATCTTAGTGGTGGTCGTCGGTGTGCTCAACTTTTTCGTGGTGTAGTTGATCCCACCCAGTTGATTCCCCCGCAGCAGGAAGCAGTGAGGCGCGATCGTCCCGTTCTTCCTGCTCTGTTGTCTGTGTTCACTCGTCCCCTTACTCAAAGTTCATGGCTGTATTTGAAGGCAACTTTACAACGGAGCCGGGTTCGCTCCGCATTGCGATCGTCATCGGTCGCTTCAACGATATGGTGACCAGTAAACTCCTGGCCGGTTGCCAAGACTGTCTTCAGCGTCACGGCGTTGATACGAATCCCCACGGCACAGAAACGGATTATTTTTGGGTGCCGGGGAGCTTTGAGATTGCGATGGTGGCGCGTCAGGTGGCGGCATCGCGGCGCTACAATGCTGTGATCTGCCTAGGGGCGGTGATTCGGGGTGATACGCCGCATTTTGACTATGTGGCGGGGGAAGCGGCGAAGGGGATCGCGGCGGCGAGTTTTCAAACGGGTGTGCCGGTGGTTTTCGGGATTCTCACGACGGATACGATGCCCCAAGCCTTGGAACGGGCGGGAATCAAGAGTAATTTAGGCTGGAATTATGCGATGAGTGCTCTGGAAATGGCGAGTTTGATGCGCCAAATCCAGCAGAAGGGTGCGGGGTTGGAACTGCCGACGGCGTTGCCGGTGGCGACGACGGATGCGGTTTAGGGGCTGATGGGTTGAGGGGTTTTGAATTTTTTAATCGTTCACCTTGACATCCGCTCCGATTTTTTCCATACTGGTAAAAGTCTGAATTAAATATATTGCGGGTATAGCTCAGTGGTAGAGCGTCACCTTGCCAAGGTGAATGTCGCGCGTTCGAATCGCGTTACCCGCTTAAAACGAAAAAGAGAGCCGATAGGGCTCTCTTTCTTATTGCAAGGTAATCTCACAGCACAACTCAGGTTCAGGGAGACTGCGGACGTTATTTTCCACGGAAGACAGTACAGTTAAGGGGTGGGGGAATGGACGACTTGACCCTCCAATCCTATCCCCTGCTGACTGTGAAGCCATCCGATGCAGTGATTCAGTTGAAGACTAAGCAAGATGCCGATCGCCTCTTTCGCCAAGGCGTTGAATACTACCAAACGAGTCGGTTTAAGGCGGCGTTGCAAACCTGGCAGCAGGCGCTGGGGTTGTATCAGGAGGTTGGCGATTTTCAAGGGGAAGCCAATGTTTTAAGTAATTTGGGTGTGGCGTTGCAGTCGTTGGGGCAATACCAGCAGGCGATCGAGCATTATCAACAGTCGCTCGTGGTGCAGCGCGAAAGCGGCGATTGGCAAGCGATTGAACCGGAAACCCGCCACGCCCCGGAACGGTTGATCACCGTTGCCCATCATTCCCAGGGGGAATATCGGTTGGCGATGAAGTTGGCGGTGGATCATTTTACGAAGCATCTACAGTTGGCGGAGTCGATTGGCGATCGCCTCGGAGCAGCCCAATCCTTGCTGAATCTGGGCAAAGCTCACTATGCCCTTGGCCAATATGAAGTTGCGATCGCCTGCTATCGACAATCCCTCACCATGCGCCACAGCATCCAAGAACACCAAGGCGCTCAAGACCTCCTCTTCCTGCTCGGCCAAGCCTACAATGCCCTCCACGACTACAGCGACGCGATCGAGTACTACCAAAACTATTGCCAGGCCGCCCACCTTGACCCCACCGCCCATCCACACCTTTACGATAGTTTCGTCGGGCTGGCAAACGCCCATTACTGCTGCCACCAATACAACGCCGCCCACCAAACCGCCCAAGACCTCCTCACCCTCAGCCAAAAAAACCACCAAGAGCGTTATCAAGCGATCGCCTGGAGCACCATCGGCAATAGTTGCTTCCAGTTGCACCAGTATCCCGAAGCCTTAGCCGCCTACCAACAGGCCCTCACCCTCAAACAAACCCTCAAGGACTCCTTTGGGGAAGCCGTCGCCCTCAACAACCTCAGCAAAGTCCACCACACCCTCGGCAACCACGATCTCGCCCACTCCTACCAGCGCGAATCTCTCACCATCAAACGCCGCCTCACCCAATCCGCCGCCATCTTCCCTAGACCCTCCACTCCGAACGTGGGCTAATCTTTGACCCCATTCCCCTAGCCGCACCGGACACCGGCAACCCTGCCCGCGCCATTGAGCCTCAGACTGTAACCTAAAACATCGTTAAAAACACACCCCCCGGAGCCGTCTCACCCTATGCTTAACAAGACTACGGGGTTTAAACCCGTTGCTTCGTCATCATGAGGAACTACAATGCTCGACAAACTTGAAGCGGTTATTGAAGAGATCAAAGCCAGAGAAATCCTCGATTCTCGCGGTCGCCCCACCATCGAAGCCGAAGTCCTGCTCGACAGCGGCGCTTTCGGCCTCGCCCAAGTTCCGAGCGGTGCGTCCACCGGCAGTTTTGAAGCCCACGAACTCCGGGATGGAGAAAGTCGCTACGGCGGCAAAGGCGTGCTCAAAGCCGTGCGCAACGTCAACGAAAAAATTGCCGACGAACTGCGCGGCATGGATGCCCTCGACCAAGTGGCGATCGACCACTGCATGATCAAGCGCGAC
>CAZCWE010000003.1:21837-31238 GCA_964502285.1 uncultured Spirulina sp.
CCCCCACTAAAACGAACCTCGGAGCCAACGCCATCCTGGCCGTCTCCCTCGCCACCGCCAAAGCCGCCGCCGCCGCCCTGGGCATTCCCCTCTATCGCTACCTCGGCGGCCCCCTGGCCAATATCCTCCCCATTCCCTTCATGAACGTGATCAACGGGGGATCTCACGCCAACAACAACGTGGATTTTCAAGAGTTCATGATCGTTCCCGTCGGAGCGCCCACCTTTGCCGAAGCCCTGCGCTGGGGGGCTGAAGTATTCGCCTGCTTGAGCGATGTGCTGAAAAAAGATGGCCTACTCTCCGGGGTCGGGGATGAAGGCGGTTACGCGCCGAACCTCGCCTCTAATAAAGCCGCCTTGGATCTACTCGTGGCTGCGATCGAAAAAGCCGGTTACAAGCCCGGTACTGAAATCGCCCTCGCCATGGACGTGGCCGCCAGTGAATTCTACAAAGACGGTCAATATGTCTACGACGGAACCCCCCACAGCCCCGCTGAGTTCATTGACTATCTCGGCGAATTAGTGAATCAATACCCGATCATTTCCATTGAAGACGGTCTCCACGAAGATGATTGGGCGAGTTGGAAAACCTTGACGGAAAAACTCGGCGACAAGGTGCAACTCGTGGGCGATGACCTCTTTGTCACGAACCCGACCCGTTTACAAAAAGGGATCGACGAAGGGGCCGCCAACTCGATTTTGATTAAACTCAATCAAATCGGCTCCCTGACGGAAACCCTCGAAGCGATCGAACTGGCCCACCGCAACCAATACGCCTGCATGATTTCCCACCGTTCCGGGGAAACAGAAGACACGACGATCGCAGATCTCGCCGTTGCCACCCGTGCGGGGCAAATCAAAACCGGTTCCCTCTGTCGCAGTGAGCGGGTGGCGAAGTATAATCGCCTCTTGCGCATCGAAGAAGAATTGGGCGATCGCGCTCAATACGCCGGTGCGATCGGTATGGCCCCCGGTGCATAGCACTCAACTCGCACAACCGAATTGCGATCCTTAATGGATCATTAAAACAAGGGGTTTTAGCCCCTTGTTTTCCCGTCTTCACCGCCCCATTGCTCAACCCGCCTGATTGCTCACATCACCATGATTCAAAATGACCTCTGGATTAAACAAAAAGCCGCCGAAGGGTTAATTCAACCCTTTGAATCCAGCTTAATCCGCAAAGTCGATCAACTCCCTGTAATTTCCTATGGACTCAGTAGCTACGGCTATGACATTCGCCTCAGTCCTAACGAATTTCGCGTTTTCCGTCACATTCCCGGCACCGTCGTTGATCCTAAATATTTTAATCCCAAAAACCTTGAACCTGTTGAATTACACCACGATGAAAACGGTGAATTCTTTATCCTCCCCGCCCACTCCTACGGCTTAGGCGTTGCCTTAGAAAAAATTAATGTTCCTGACTATATTTCCGTATTATGTATTGGAAAATCGACCTATGCAAGATGCGGTATAATAGCCAACCTTACGCCCGCTGAAGCCGGTTGGCGCGGTCATTTAACCCTTGAATTTTCTAATTCTTCGAGCGCAGATTGTCGGATTTATGCCAATGAAGGTGTAGTGCAATTGCTCTTTTTAGAGGGCGAAGAATGTGAAACAAGCTACAACAAACGCCAAGGAAAATATCAGGATCAACCTGAACAGGTTATTGTTTCTAGAGTCTAAGTGTTCAATATCTAAATCATGGATAAATTTCGGATCGAATTACTCGCTGCAACGCCCAACCCTCAGCAGCTAATCTGGGCCGCGATGCACCAAGACTACAGCGAAGATTGCGTATGTGATCAACAGGCTGATTTTCCCACTGAAGAGAAAGCCGGGGCATTAATTATTAAGCATCTACTAGCCGGAAATAAAGGACATTTTGGCCCCCTCGAACATCCTCAAATCACGGTTAATGTTTGTGCTTTTCCCCACTCAATGATGCAGCAGGTGAGAACTCATCGGGTAGGCGTGAGTTTTGATGTGCAATGTTTAGCAGGAGATACTGAAATCACGTTTCTTCATGCCGGAGGAAGTCTTCGCAAAATCAAGATTTCGGAACTTTATGATCTCTGGGAAAATGGGGAAAAAGCAATCAGAGAGCGAAAAATAAAAGGTCGCCACGGTGAGCCACCGGGAATCTATCGGCGTGACTGCAAAAAACGCCTTCGTAATATGAAATTACGGGTATTGAATGAAGATACCCAGATCTTTGAAATTGGACATCTTCGAGAGGTGATGGCGCGTGGAACTCAGCCCGTTTATCGTTTGACGCTCGATGATGGAAAAATAATCGACTGCACTAAAAAGCATCGTTTTCTCACGACTGACGGTTGGCAAACCATGGAAGCGGCAACAGGACTATTAACAAACGCACAGCATGAGGTGACGAGCCGAACTAAAAATTGTGAGGTGATGTGTAATGGTGCGATCGCTCAGAATATCAAGCCAGTTAGCACAAACGACTTACAAACATCATGGTCACTCGAATCGGCTGAACTTGTTCGGCTTACCTGCCACCCTGTCAAAATTACGAATGTTGAATATCTGGGATTACAAGAAACGTATGATCTTGAAGTAGAAGACCCTTGGCATAATTTTGTTGCGAATGGAATTGTTGTTCATAACTCAAATCGGTATACGGGACAACGTGTCTTAGATGTGGTTCAGGGAAAGCGATCGCTTGAAGATGTGTTTTATCTGCGTCCGGTAGGAAATTATACGAACCGCCAAGGGAAGAAATATTTCTATTCTGAAGACCAACGCAACGCAGATTTAGAGTGGTGTTTTGCCGCCTGTCAGCGCTATGCAGACCAGTTAGAGGCAGGGATGTCCGAAGAACATGCGCGGGGGACGATTCCCTTTGATGTGCGGCAGCATTTTGTGTTGAGTTGTAATGTTCGCTCTTTGATGCATCTCCTCGATTTACGTTGGAAAAAAGATGCTCAACTCGAAGCCCAACAATTTGCCGAACTCCTCTTTAAGCAGTTTGAGCAATGGTGTCCGGCGATCGCTCAATGGTATCTAGAGAATCGTGCTAAAAAAGCGAAGCTTTCACCCTAAAGTGTGTAAGTGAATGTAAGTATTTATCGCGAAATGTAAGGAATTCAATGTAATCGTAACAGCTCAATCATTCCGTCTCGCAGGACTCCTTAAAATCAAGATGAAGAGATCAAGGTCATGGTATGAATCAGGTTTTAATTCGGGGTGGGCGGATTGTAACGGCGGTGGATGATTACCAGGGGGATCTGTTGATTGAGAACGGGCGGATTGAAGCGATCGCTCGCCATCTTGACGTTCCCGATGCAGAGGTTCATGATGCCACGGGGTTGCTTGTGATGCCCGGTGGGATTGATGTGCATACCCACATGGAGGGCGAACAAGGCCCCGCCATGAATTGCGATACCTACGCCAGCGGGACAGTCTCGGCGGCGTTTGGGGGAACGACAACCATCATTGATTTTGCCTATCAAAATAAGGGCGATGGGGCAAAAAAAACCGTCGATGATCGGTTAGCTTTGGCAGATCCTCAGGTATGTATTGACTACAGTTTTCATCTGATTTTAACGGATGTTAATCCTGATACCTTGGCGGAACTTCCTGATCTGATTAATATTGAGGGGATTTCGAGCTTCAAAATGTTCATGGCTTACCCTGATATTTTGATGGTAGATGATGCGTCAATTTATCGCACCATGAGCCGGGTGCGGGATCATGGTGGCATGGTGAATTTACATGCTGAGAATGGTGAAGTCATTCAGGTATTAATTGAAGAAGCCCTCGCCGAAGGACGCACCGCGCCAAAATATCACGGTTATACTCGACCGCGTTTAATGGAAGCCGAAGCCACCCACCGCGCCATCCGCTTGGCAGAACTAGCGGAAATTCCGGTGTATATCGTTCATTTATCGGCTCCCGAAGCCTTAGAAATGGTGGTGCAAGCGCGCGATCGCGGCGTTCATGCCTTTGCCGAAACCTGTCCCCATTACCTCTTTTTAGACAAAACTGAATACGATCGCCCCGACTTTGATGCGGCTAAATATGTGATGACCCCGCCGTTACGCGAGCATGATTGTCAACATCACCTCTGGCGAGGTTTACGGTTTGATGATTTACAATTGGTTGCTACGGATCACTGCCCCTTTTGTTTTAATGAACAGCCCCTAGGTCTTAAATATTCTAAACGGATTGGAGCGGAAGATTTTTCCAAAATCCCCAACGGCGCACCAGGGGTCGAACTGCGTTTAGTCTTGCTCTATGATGGCGGTGTTAAAACAGGCAAAATCAACCTCAATCGCTTTGTTCAACTCACTTCTACAGCCCCGGCAAAAATGTTTGGTATCTTTCCCCAAAAAGGAACCATTGCGGTGGGTAGTGATGCGGATTTAGTTCTCTTTAATCCAGAACAAAAACAGGTGTTAAGTGCGGCGACGCATCATTCTCAGGTGGATTACAGCCTATTTGAAGGGCGCGAGGTGACGGGTAAAGTCGAGAAGGTTTTCTCGCGGGGTCGGCTCATTGTGGACGGCGATCGCTTCCTCGG
Organism: uncultured Spirulina sp.; assembly: GCA_964502285.1. Classification (GTDB taxonomy): domain Bacteria; phylum Cyanobacteriota; class Cyanobacteriia; order Cyanobacteriales; family Spirulinaceae; genus Spirulina. Next base: position 26,380 of record CAZCWE010000003.1, read on the forward strand.
CCAGGCTGGACAAGGGCAATTCTTAAAACGTGGTGTATCAGGACGTATTCTGTAAAATTACGGGATAAAATTACGGGATTTGCTGTGCTGTTTTGCGTTCAATCTGTATCGGTAAAAACAATTTGAACGTACTGCCTTCCCCAGGATTAGACTCTACTTTTAGTGTCCCGCCATGCTTGTCTACGATGATTTGATAGCTAATGGATAAACCTAACCCCGTACCTTGACCGACGGGCTTCGTGGTAAAAAAGGGCGTAAATAGTTTACTTTGAGTGGCAGCATCCATACCATGACCATTATCAGTAATGGCGATCATTACTTTTTGATCGTCTACATGGTCAGTCGTGATGGTTAAACAAGGTTCTGCTGGTTGATGATCATCAATGGCATCAATGGCATTCGCCAAAAAGTTCATCAAGACCTGATTGATTTGACCGGCATAACATTCTACTTTGGGTAAATCACCATAGTGTTTAACCACTTGAATATCGCGGCGGCTATTTCTAGACTTGAGACGGTTATTTAAAATCATCAATGTGCTGTCTAAACCATCATGGAGATTGACCGCTTTAATGTCAGATTCATCAAGGCGAGAGAAACTGCGTAATGATGTCACAATCTCACGAATGCGTTCGGCTCCCACATGCATTGACTTGAGTAGCTTAGGAAGATCTGTGGTTAAAAAGTCAAGATCTACCTCTTCGATGAGTTCTTCTAGATCGCCTGTGATATTTGGATAGTGACGCTGATAGGCATGAATCACTTCGAGTAAGTTTTCGGTGTATTCGTGGGCATAGCGCAAATTACCATAGATGAAATTAACAGGATTATTAATCTCATGGGCAATGCCAGCGACGAGTTGCCCTAAACTCGACATTTTCTCACTTTGAATGAGCTGATTCTGAGTGTGATGTAGTTCAGCTAGGGTTTTTTCAAGATCATTGGCGTAGTCGCGGAGTTTGGCTTCTGCCTGAATACGCTCTGTCATATCCACCGCTAATCCAATTAAGCCCGTCACTTGACCCTCTTGATCTTTTAAGCGGATCTTTAAGGTTTCAAGGTGATGTAAACGACCATCAACAAAGGGGAAAATTTCCGGTGCAATATGGACTTCATCTTGTTGCAGGCAAATGGCATCAGAAACGAGACAGTTGCGCACAGCTTCTTCGCCAAATGCTTCTCGGTAATGCCCCACGTTGTACACGATATCGGGGGTGATGCCTAGATCGCGACAGAAGGTACGATTAATAAAATGCATATGTCCATCTGGATCTGTTTTCCAGATCCAAATGGGGGCATTTTCGACAATTGCCATTAACATCTGTTCGCGATCGGCAAGGGTTTTTGCGGCTTTTTTCTGCTCAGTGATATCGCGAACAACGGCTTGAAGACAATCAATTCCGAGCAGATGGACTCGAAATAGGGACACTTCCGCTTCAAAGAGAGTGCCATCACAACATTGATGGAGCCATTCAAAACTAATACTGCCTTCGGTTAATGCGGTTTGAATATATTGATTAGCAAGCTGTTCAGAGGATTTGCCGTTGGCTTGGTGGGGGGGTGAAAGTTGACTGGGATGATAGGAACAGAATTGATCGCGATCGCTACATTTAAAAAGATGGAGCGTGGCTTGATTACAGTCTAAAAATCCTTGGGTATCTAGGAACATTACCGCCGCTGGATTGAATTCGTAAATGGCGCGATAGGCCGGGTCGTTAAAATGTAGCGAGTGGCGGAGGTCGGGCCGAGCCGCTGAAGTGGGGTTGGGTGGGGGTTCGACCATGATTATGCCGTCCCAGATTGTGCCCTCGTCTGCTTGGCGTTCTGGGTGGGCGGAGATCGAAACATCACAACGACCTTGGGGGGTTTGCAGCCAGCCTGACCAGGTTAAGTGGGTGAGATGGGCGGCAGACGCGGCGATCGCATCTTGCCAAGACCGCAATTGCTCACCCTGCCAGGCTGCCAACCATTGCTCCCCCTCCCAGGACTCGCACCCCAGCAGCCGCGCACTATTGCCCACCAGCGATCGCAGTGATAACTGTCCTGCCGGGGTGCGGTGCAGTTGAAATAGACAGCCGGGGAGGTGTTCATGCCAACGCTGCTGACAGGCCTCAAACTGCGCGAGTTGTTGCGGCAATAGTTCTGTTGCGGGGGAGGATGCTGGGTTTATCTCAGACTGTTGCGATTGGGATTGCATAACAATTTGATTCTCAATGGACAAAATGAAATCGTTACTTCAGTTCATGAATCTCTCAAATGACTCTATTTTAAGCGACGTTTTCAGTGAACTGATTGCTGTTTCTGTATGATAATTCAGTTCGTAATGTAGCGCATTTGTCTTAACACAATTATCACTCGACTGGCATGAGTATTTGTCACGCAGGAACCCGTCGCGATCCTAACTCAATGGAACACGAAGCCCTCCCCCCAACTGGAAGAGGGAAGCCGCAAACATCACAAATCGTTGAGGACTGCGATCGCAGCACGATCACGGCTGTCCCTCTGAGGATCATTCCAAACATCGCGTCTGGGTGAGCTGACTCCCTAAAATTAGGAAGGTGAATGGTTTCCCGGTTGGGGTGTCTTCGTTCTCAACGCCACCAGCCACGACGACTAGGCGATGCTAGTCTTTGGGTCTTGGCGATCGCCTGTCTCTAACCACCGCTCTTTGCTGCTGATCATGATGACTGATTCTTCCCTGACCCTGACCCCCACCGACTACAGCTTGCTCACGGATCTCTATCAACTGACGATGGCCAGTTGTTATGTGGGGGAAGGGTTGGCGCAGAAACCGGCCAGTTTTGAGCTGTTTACGCGATCGCTCCCTCCGGATTTTGGCTATCTGATTGCCATGGGTTTAGAGCAGGCGTTGGACTATCTCGCCCGGCTCCAGTTCAGCCCGGCGCAGATCGAAGCATTGCAACAAACGGGCATTTTTGACCAAGCCCCGCCAGAATTTTGGTCTCTCTTGGCGACGGGAAAATTTACGGGCGATGTGTGGGCTGTGGCGGAGGGGACGGCGGTGTTTCCCCATGAGCCGCTGTTGCGCATTGATGCCCCCCTGTGGCAGGCGCAATGGGTGGAAACCTATCTGCTCAACACGATCAACTATCAAACCCTGATCGCGACGCGGGCGGCACGGTTGCGGGAGGCGGCGGGGGCAGAGGCGATGATTTTGGAGTTTGGGACGCGGCGGGCCTTTAGTCCCCAGGGGGCGGTGTGGGCGGCGCGGGCGGCGTTGGCGGCGGGGTTGGATGCCACGTCGAATGTGTTTGCGGCGTTGCAGTTGGGAGAAAAACCCGCCGGGACGATGGCCCATGCGTTGGTGATGGCGATCGGCGCGATCGCAGGCTCCGAAGATGAGGCCTTTGCGGCGTTCCATCGCTATTTTCCCGGTGCGCCATTGTTGATCGATACCTACGACCCGATTGCCGCTGCCCAACGGTTGGCCGAGGGCGATCGCACCATCACCGGGATTCGCCTCGATTCGGGGGATTTGGTCAGCCTTTCCCAACAGGTGCAGGCTCTATTACCGGATGCGGCGATTTTTGCCAGTGGGGATCTTGATGAATGGGAAATTGAGCGACTGCGGGCGGCGGGGGCTTGTTTACGTGGCTATGGCGTGGGGACGCGCTTGGTGACGGGCAGCCCGGTGAATGGGGTGTATAAACTTGTAGACATTGACGGCATCCCCACGATGAAACAGTCCAGCAGCAAAGCCACCTATCCGGGGCGCAAACAGATCTACCGTCAACCGGGGCGCGATCGCCTCACCCTCGCCACCAGTGCCGCCCAACCGGACGAAATCCCCCTCCTGCAACCGATGATGCGACAGGGCAAACGGTGTTATCCTGTGGAATCCTTGGCGCAAATTCGCGATCGCACCCAAACCAGCCTCGCCCACCTGCCCGCCCCCGTCCGGGCCCTGCGCCATCCCGCCGCCTATCCCGTCGAAATTGCCCCCGACCTCGCCGACCTCCAACAGTCCTGCCACCGCTCCTAAACCCACTATGGAAACCATCGCCCTCTTTGGTACTAGTGCCGACCCCCCCACCGCTGGCCACGCCACGATCCTCCGCTGGCTCGCGGGCCATTACGATCGCGTCGCCGTTTGGGCCTCGGATAACCCGATGAAAGCCGGACAAACCCCCCTAGAACATCGGATGGAAATGCTGGGCCTTGCGGTGCAGGACTTACAGCGAGATTGTCCCCAAGTGCGGCTCTATCCGGACTTGAGCCAACGCCGCACCCTCCACACGGTGCAGCGGGCGCGGGTGCGTTGGCCGGACGCAACCTTTGATTTGGTGATCGGGTCGGATTTATTGGCTCAGTTGCCCCAGTGGTATCACATCGATGCATTGCTCCAACAGGTGCGCCTGCGGATCATGCCGCGCCCCGGTTATCCGATTGATGGGGAGCAATTGGCAGTGCTGCAAGATTTGGGGGCGGACTATGCGATCGCGGACTGCATCCCCCCCGATGTGTCATCGAGCCATTACCGGCAGGCGGGCGATCGCACTGTCATCCTGCCCCCCGTCGCCGCCTACATCGATCGCACCCAACTCTACGCCTCATGAGTGGTGCTGCCTCCTTAGCTGAGTTTAAAGTCGGTGTGGATAACGTGATTTTTTCCGTTGACCCAGAGCAGCAGCGGCTCTTTGTCCTGTTGATCAAACGTCTCCAGCCCCCCTGCCAACACCAATGGAGTCTTCCCGGAACCCTCGTCCGCCACGGGGAATCCCTCGAAGCCGCCGCCCGCCGCATCCTCCAGGAAAAAATCAAAGTCCACAACCTCTATTTAGAACAGTTGTATACCTTTGGCGAATTGGGGAGCGATCGCCCCTCTCCCCCCCACCGCT
>CAZCWE010000003.1:31248-31856 GCA_964502285.1 uncultured Spirulina sp.
ACCTTTCCATCAGTTATTTCGCCCTCGTCCGCCGCGAAGCCGCCGAACTGATCACCCGTGACGGCGGCATGACCGCTTGGTTCAGCGTCCACAGCCTCCCCACCCTCGCCTTCGACCATCACAAAATCCTCACCTACGGCCTCCGCCGTCTCCGCAACAAACTCGAATACAGCCCCATCGCCTTTGACGTGCTCCCCGATGTCTTCACCCTCAACGAGGTCTACCAACTCTACTGCACCGTCCTCGGCGAAAACTTTGCCGACTATTCCAATTTCCGCGCCCGCCTCCTCAAACTGGGCATCCTTGAAGATACCGGCGTGAAAGCGTCACGGGGAGCCGGTCGCCCCGCCAGTCTCTATCGCTTCGATGCGATCGCCTTTGAACCCCTACGCCACAAACCCCTCGTTTTTGTTTAACCTCATTAGCGATCGCACAAAACTAGCTAATTCTAGTGTGATCGCCCCCCCAAATGGGATGTCGCTGTCCTCGACCCATCCCCCTTAATTTGGGAAACGTGGTAACAGTGGAGTCATTAATTCAAGGAGTTCGGGAACATCAAATTGCACCACATCAGACCCGAAATATATTGATCCTGACAACGATGATTT
>CAZCWE010000003.1:31866-32637 GCA_964502285.1 uncultured Spirulina sp.
AGGGTATTAAGGTTTACACGATCGTATTGGTGGGCAAGAATATCACGCATTCCCGCAATATCCTGCCAAGGAATTTGAGTATAAGTATTACGGAAGTTGCTCGATAATCGTTTTGTGGCTTCACCCATTACGATAATTTGATAGAGAATAGCCGATTGCTTTTCTGCATTATTTGCGAGGTCATCTTTTGTTAACTGAGAAGAAAATTGAAGGATACATTGTGCAGCATTGTAAATATCAAGGAGGGTTGCTTCATCTCTGTTCATAGATAGTCTGAGCAGTGCTGAGAATCTCATTTTTTCGTATCCAATTATCACTCATTTTTAGTGATTCTTCGAGAACTAGATCGACGGGACGACTGAGGTGAATTTCTAATTCACGTTTGATTCTTGCCAGAGTGAGTAATCCTTGCCTCACATTGGGAGCGAAATATATCAGGAGATCGATATCACTTTCGTCTTGAAAATCATTCCGCAAAATCGATCCAAACACTGCCATCTTTTTGATTCCCCAACGTTGACAAAATTCTAAGATTTCTCGACTTGACAATCCAAGTCGATGCTTAAGAATATGATCATTTTGTGGTTCGAGCATCATTGATTAGAATACGAATGATAGATTGGATAGAAGAAATTCTGAATGGAGTCCGTGACAGTTGAGAATCTTCAAGATAAAATCAGCCCTTTTTAATTTAACATTGTGCCGCCCATCAGTTTGCGATCGCGCTCCTCCAATTCCGCTTTCAACGAAGGATGATCGCGTAACTCTGGA
>CAZCWE010000003.1:32647-37769 GCA_964502285.1 uncultured Spirulina sp.
CAATTACGGGTTTTACCTGAACAGTCCATCGATACCTACTTGACTATTTTGTGATAGGCGATCGCCCCTTTCCTAACCCCATCAACCCCAACGTACCCCACCCCCACCCACCCGGCAGCGGTTTAATTTTCGATGAGTGCAGGGCCGAATCATAGCGCGATCGCACTGACTCCATTTCATTTCTTAATTTAAAATAGTGCCGCCCATCAGTTGGCGATCGCGCTCTTCTAATTCCGCTTTTAAGGAGGGATGATCGCGCAATTCTGGATCAGCCAATATGAGTTTTTCCGCCCCATCCCGTGCCAACAATAGCACATCTTGATCATCCACTAAGCTCGCCAGGGCAAAATCTGCTAACCCCGTTTGCCGTGTTCCTAACACCTCCCCCGGCCCCCGTAAACGCAGATCCATTTCTGCAATGAAAAACCCATCTTGGGACTGTTCCAACACATTCAACCGTTGGCGCGAATCGGGATTCTTACTACTACTCATCAAAAAACAATAGGACTGATGGGAACCCCGCCCCACTCGCCCCCGTAACTGGTGCAGTTGCGACAGGCCAAACCGCTCCGCATTTTCGATCAACATCACCGTTGCATTGGGCACATCCACCCCCACTTCAATCACCGTTGTAGACACAATAATCGGCGTTTCATTATCCCGAAATTGGCGGAGGGCTGCTTCTTTTTCCGTTCCCTTCATTCGGCCGTGGAGGAGGCCGACTTGGATTTCGGGGAAGATGGTGGATTGGAGGCGATCGTGTTCTTTGGTGGCGGCTTTCACGTCCAATTTTTCGGATTCTTCGATCAGCGGAAAGATGATGTAGGCTTGGCGACCTTGGGCGAGTTCGCGGCGGATCAGGTCGTAGGCTTGGGGGCGTTGTTTGGCGGTGAGAACGGTGGTTTGGATGGCTTGGCGGCCGGGGGGGAGTTCGTCGATTTGGGAGACATCGAGGTCGCCGTGGAGACTGAGGGAGAGGGTGCGGGGGATGGGGGTGGCGGTCATCGTCAGGGGGGACTGGCCTTTGGCGAGGAGTCGCGCCCGTTGTTTAACCCCAAAACGGTGCTGCTCATCGATCACCACGAGGCCCAACTGGCGAAACTGTACCGGATCTTCAATCAGGGCGTGGGTTCCCACGAGGAGGGGCAGTTCGCCGGTATGGAGTTGGCTGTGGATTTCGCGGCGTTTTTTGACTCCGGTGGAGCCGGTGAGGAGTTCAACGGGGAGATGGAGGAGGTTGAACCATTCGACGAGTTTGCGGTAATGCTGTTCGGCGAGGACTTCGGTGGGGGCCATGAGGGCGGCTTGATACCCGGCTTGGAGGGCGGCGAGGATGGCGAAGACGGCGACGACGGTTTTCCCCGAACCCACATCGCCCTGCACAAGGCGATTCATCGGGGTTTCGGAGGTGAGGTCTTGGAGGATGTCGCGGATTACCTGTTGTTGGGCGTTGGTGAGTTGGAAGGGGAGCAGGGTGCGAAAGCGATCGCTCAATTCCCCGGTGGTCGCTAAAACAACACCCGTTTGCTGCTGTTGTCGTGCTTGACGACGGCGCAAAAACCCCAGTTGGAGGTAGAAAAATTCATCAAAAATGAGGCGGCGACGGGCTTGGGCCAATTGCTCATGGTCGGGGGGAAAGTGGAGATGGCGCAGGGCGGTGGGGAGATCCACAAAGCCATATTGGTTGCGAAGGGCGATCGGCAGGGGATCGCTCAGATGATCTGCCGCTGGCAGGGCGGCCACGATCGCCCGCCGCACATTGTCCGCCGTCACGCCTTCGGTGAGGGGATACACCGGCACAATCCGCCCAATTTTCAACGACGACAATTCACCATCGGGGCCGTCGAGGATTTCAATTTCTGGATTATCAAGGGTGAGGCCGTATTTATTCGCCTTCACCAGTCCGGAGGCGGCGGCAATGGTGCCAATCGGGTATTGGGTTTCATGTTTTTTTTGCCAACCGCGATTGCTAAACCGAGGGCCGTGATAGAAACGACTGAGTTTGATTTGGCCGGTGCGATCGCGCAATCGCAATTCCCAGATCGTCAACTGCTTATTGCGCGGACTGGTGAAACAGCGGCAACTCTTCACCGTCCCGATCAGCGTCACCGTCTCCCCTGGTTCAAGCTCGGCAATATTCGCCTGCCGCGCGTAGTCGATATGGTCGCGGGGATAGTAAAACAGCGCATCCCGCACCGTGCAAAGATCCAACCGCACCAAGGCTTGCACCCCCCGCCGTCCCTTCAAACTGGGAACCTCCACCAAGGGAAGATCGAGGGTGAGAGGAGCCGAGACTTGGGAGGCTTGGGCGAGAGGGGGGCGCTGAAGGCGGGGCGGTTTTGGCAGATTTGGGGGAGCTTGGAGGGCTTGGATCAGGTGGCGGGCGGCAGCGATCGCAGCCCGGCGTTGGCTCACGGTTGCCTCCGGATACCGAGCAAAATCTGCTGCGAGTTTTGCCCATTGTCGCCGCTGATCCGGTGTGCCCTGGTGCAAGGTCTGCCCAAAACTTAGGGTCATGAACTCACTAAACCGATACTGATTGCCCTGCACATCGGCAAAGCCGCGATCGGCTTCAACCGCAAGGGCTTTTTTGAGGCGTAACCAGTCCGGCGGCGCGTGGGTCATGGCAGCGAGAGGGATGGAGCGAATTCATTGTAGCGAGTCTAGAACAAAGAACAAAGGTATTATTTCTGACGCAGCATCTTCGTGTTGCCTTTACCCCAGCTTCATATAGCCGCCTTCTTTTATAAAAATTTCGGGAAGTCAACCCGCTGCCCCTTGGCGGCATCCGCAGAACTACGGTTTATTAAGAAGGAACACCCGCACCGCTGTCCTGATCATCCATAAAAAAAAGCTCCAACGAAACGTTGGGCTTTGGGTTTAATCACAGCTACTGACAGTATAGTGTACGGGTGCTAGTCTTGCCACTGTGCAAGGCGAATCACAGCATGGCTAGGGTTTAATTACAGCGTGGATTAGGGGGATGTTTTTCAGTAAACACATCAGCAGCAAATCGCTTTCGTCATCTTTGCGATTACCTGGCAGCTCAAGAGCTTTTCTGAACCCCTAACTATGTCTTAGAATTTCTAGGTCTCACAAATACATCAAAACATCATCAAGTGGTGAGTGGCGCAACGTTGCTCGCCCTTTTTTTGATTCTGTACGGCAATGAAAACACGCCAATTAAGCCCGTGATGCGATCGCCCCTTACCATCAGACGATCGAGCACAGTAGCGACAGGCCCCAACAGTAGACAGTTCCGACGGTCTAGGCTTAATCGGTGAGTTTAATCATGGTTAGCCTTTAGTATAGGTGGGGGGTTTCACCCTTCACATCCGTAAATTCCTGGAAACGATGAAGATTCAGCCGAATGGCGGATCGAGGAGGTCGCGTCGGCCGGGTTCACCGGATGGGGATTGAGGCGATCGCGCCCCACTCAACAAAACCCGCTACAGCTCCGGCTCCAACCCCGCCGCCCGCAATTGCGCCAAAAGCCGTTCGGCCCGTTCCCGTTCCTGCTCGGCTCGTTCGTTATCCCATAACAACAGATTCCCCGACTCATCCCACCAGCGCAACCAGTACCCTGATCGCCCAAACCCATCCCCTTCCCATGTCCCCAGAGCAAGATTCAACTCTGCCAGCCAATAACGCCCAGTTGAATCGGGGGATTGAAGTTGATATCGTCCGCGATCATTGAGGCGATAGAGTTCCAGCAGGTTGTGATGGGGGTCAAAAATCCCATAGACAGGAACCCGCAGCACCTGTTCATAGAAAAACCACTTGCCCGGCGGATAAGTAGGCTTGTTGGAATATTCCCCGCCCTCGGTGGCCGAGATAAATTCCATCACCACCGCCGGAAACGCGCCCTGCAATTCGGGGGTATAGCTGCGTTCCATCATCTCCGGGGGAGCTTTAACGTGGGGGACATACACCCAATCCGGAGCTTTGACGACAATGTTGCCGTTGAGGGTGGCGCAAATGCCGTAGTTGGTAGCGATGAGGTTCTGAGCCGTGCAGGCGGGATGGTTACGCAGCGCGTTAGTTAATGCTTCAGCTAGAAGGGGCTGAATTAAGCTCTGGGCTGGGTCTTCGGGTAAACGATAGTCTTCGGGCAGAAGTTCCCAGGTGATGGTGAAACCGTGGGGATTAGGGCTCATGGTGGGCAGGGAAGGGCAGACGCTTGAAGATATTATAACGATCGCACCCTGCCAGATCGTGACAAGGGGACGATGCACAGGCCAAGATAGAGAGTCTAGAGATCACGACGTTGGGGGAGTTTGCACCCATGCAACAGGACGACACGATCGCGGCGATCGCTTCGGCGATCGTGCCGAATCAGGGGAGTATTGGGATTGTGCGCCTATCGGGGGCGGCGGCGGTGGCCATTGCGCGGCAACTGTTCCACGCACCGGGGCGACAACCCTGGGAAAGTCACCGCATTCTCTACGGCACAGTGCGCGATCCCCAAGGGGTGGCGGTGGATGAGGCGTTGTTGTTGTTGATGCTTGCGCCGCGATCGTTCACGCGGGAGGATGTGGTGGAATTTCACTGCCACGGGGGGATGATGCCGGTGCAGCAGGTGTTGAATCTCTGCTTGGCAGCGGGGGCGCGGTTGGCGCAACCGGGGGAATTTTCCCTGCGGGCGTTCCTGAATGGGCGGATTGACTTGACCCAGGCCGAAAGTGTGGCGGATCTCGTCGGGGCGCGATCGCCCCAAGCCGCCCAAACAGCGATCGCCGGTCTCCACGGCAAACTTGCCGCCCCGATTCGGGAATTGCGGGCGCGGTGTTTGGATATTTTGGCGGAAGTGGAGGCGCGGATTGATTTTGAAGAGGATTTGCCACCCTTGGATGAAGGGGCGATTCGGGCATCTGTGGCCCAGGTTTCGACTCAGATCGGGCAGATTTTGGCGACGGCGGATCGGGGGGAATTGCTGCGCAGTGGCTTGAAGGTGGCGATCGTCGGACAGCCCAATGTGGGAAAATCCAGCCTGCTAAATGCCTGGAGTCGGAGCGATCGCGCCATCGTCACCGACTTGCCAGGGACGACGCGGGATGTGGTGGAATCGAGCCTGATTGTGGGGGGGATTCCGATTCAGGTGTTGGATACGGCGGGGATTCGG
>CAZCWE010000004.1:0-25532 GCA_964502285.1 uncultured Spirulina sp.
ACCATCCACTCGCTGAAGTCCTTCGCTTCACCCTCTAGGGCCACTCGACATTTCTTAGACCGGGTAATACAACTCCCGCCACAGTTGTATCCCTTCCGACAGTTCCGCCCAGCCCGATATCTTCGTGGCGGTGTAGGAATCTGCAGCCGGATAAATTGCAGTCGTAGCGAGAACAGTTTGATCTGAAATTCGGCTTTAGTTAACATCTTAGCTCCACACCTTAGAGTCAATGGTACTCCGGGTGTACATCGGGGCGTTAGTCGAGGCCCGCAGCAGCCCCCCGCCCGCTACACTGTCCCCCGCGTCGTCTAGCCCGATACTGACCTGTCCATTGGCCAACATTTTCAGCCACTCGATCGCGTCCTCATACCGTTGCCGAACATCGGCGCGGGGGTCGATGGTGTCGAGGTAATATCGGGTTACATCGGCGGCTTTACCATTCAGCACCACCGGCACCGAGGCAAGGGGGAGCGAGGCGGCGATCCCGATGTAGGAATTCATTTCCGATTCAGCATCCAACATCGCTGCATTAAACGCGGCGATATTGATCGCCGTATTGTCGGGGCTGTGTAGGTTGGTAAGCTCGATCATTTCTTGCTCACCAAAGCGATCAATCATTTGTTGCAAGGTGACGTAGGGCATGGGCTAAATATTGAATAGGTGGTTATCGATAATCTCAGCGATCGCTGTCCGATCCTCATCCGTGATCACAAGGAACGGGCGGGCAGGAATACCGCGATCCTCGTCCCCAAATTGATGAGTGGGAGCATAGACCTGGTTAGACCCGAAGACTAGCCCCCGCTCTGTCACAAAGTAGGTGATGGTATTTCGCAGGGGGCCGCTCCGTTGGAGGATTTTCATGCGGCGGCGGTTGCGTCGCTTCTCTGCGATCGTCTCAGGCTTGAGGGGCTTCCAGTCCAACGCGCCCCCCTCCTGGGCAAAACGGCGATCCGTGGTGCGGGTCAAGTGTTCCCCGATGTTTTTGAATGCGGGCTTGAGGTTCTGGAGCCGGTTGAGTAGGATGCGGCGATCGCCTTGGACGTTGACGTTGATGTTGATCATGGGTGTGCCCGCGAGTCTCTATCTCTAGGGTACAATTAGAATGCCCCCCCGCGATGCGCAAACATCCGGGAGGCGTGACCACCTAAACCAACTAGGCAGTATGAGCATTTTAAAGGCATCGGTTACGGATGTGAAGATCGGCCCCGTCAGCATAAAGGGCTTGATGTCCGAGAATGGCGAGTTTGGCGTAGCGATTCCACAGATGGCAGACCTCGATTTAATCCCATCAAATCGGTCTGCAAAAGCACTGAAAGCCTTGACGGGTGAGGCTTTCCAAACCAACGAGATCCAAAAATGGAAAACCCCTATCCATCCCAAAGCGGTCAACGTTGTCACCCTTGAAGCGTTTGCTCAGATTGTGCTGGCTATGTCAGAGCGGGGCAATCCGGCGGCCCGTAAATTTGTCCGGTCAATGTTCGGTCTATCCCTGCATCAACTTTTCTCGGATGCCTTTGGGCTGAAATTTGAGGCAGACGATCGCCAGCGGTGGTTAGTGGAACGGCTGGCAACGCGCCACGATTTCCGCCCCCTCACCGATCAACTTAAGGCGCATGGGTTCACCTCATCCCGTGATTATCAGCGATTTGTCTGGGCCATGCAAAGCAAGGCAGGGGTCAAGAGTGGAGAGCGCGATACAGTCCCCGCCGCTACCCTTGTAAACCTGAACCGGGTGCAAGTGCGACTCACTACCCTAATGGAGTGCGGGATTAACCCGTGGGATGCGGGTAGTGGTTTAGTGGCGCGATACGGTGCAGCCGGTGGGGTGGGTTATCGACCGCCTACGATCAGTTGTTTGTCAGGGGGTAGCCCTGCGTCAGCTAATCGTCGGCGGCGTTCTGCGTCGGCCTTTTGCTTGTCGTTTCGTTGCTTGAATAGTCGCTGTTTCTCAGGGCCGGTGAGTTGTGCGAAGTCTTTGCCGAATGTGTCTTGTGCTGCCTTGCGGGGGTTAAACCCGCTATCCCCTTTTCGGTTGGCATTGAACTGACCCGCCGCAATCCCGTCATTCACAAACTTAGCGAATTGCTTATCGTCCATCCCCATCTCATCCTGTAATCCCAAGACATCAACAGGCCCAGACTTCAGCCGATCCTGTACGCCTTTATTGAATTCCTTCTGATTCTTGGGTTTCTTGCCGGCGGGTGGTTTGGGCTTAGCGGCGGCGGGTGCTTTCGGCTCTGCCTTGGGCTTGGCTTTAGCCTTTGGCTCAGGGGGCTTCTCTACTGCCTTAGCGGGTGCTTTCGGTTCTGCCTTGGGTTTAGATTCTGCCTTTGGTTTTGCCTTGCGCTTAGTGGTCTTCTTGGCGGCGGGCGGCGGGGTGGTCTTGGCTTGCTCGTCCCGCTTCCTCATCTCTTCCCCGATGCGGATACCCTCTTTCATTTCGTCGCTCATGGGTTCTGCCTTGGGTTCGGCTCTCTGTGTTTTTGTTGTCTTCACCTTATCCTTGGGAGCATCCCCCACGACCTTACCGATATCAGCGGACATCTTATTGACCATCCACTCACTGAAATTCTTAGCCTCACCCTGTAGGGCCTTGCGGCAGCCGTAGCCCCGGTTAATGCACGACCCACCGCAGTTGTACCCTTTCCTACAGTTACGCCCCGCCCTGTACCGTCGTGGGGGTGCGTACATCCTCCTCAAGACTTCGATATGGCGGCGGATTGCATCGATATGAGCTTGGGTAATATCCATAGTTTTAATTCTCAAAAGTATCCCAGATGGCGGCGGCCAGTTCAGGGCGGGTCATGTTGCGGGCGCGGGCGATCACTGCGTCCAATTCGTCGGGGGATGGCTCGTAGTCCAGCGCCTCGAATAACTCTAGTATGAAGCTCTCAGCGTCAGAACGGCTTAGGGGCTGCTGTAGCTCTTCGGCGTACTGAGTGAGTCGGGATTGAGATTCAGGGGGCAGGCGATCGGCGATCGTATTGAGGCTCCGCATCCGCTCCTCAGTCGTGATCACCGGGGGGCTGGCGCTCCATCCTGGCTCTACGGCCAATGTCACGCCCCCCACGTCGTCACCGATCGCGGGCGGTTCTTCCACCCGCAGCCCTTCACGCTCGACATCCCCACGGGATACCGACACGACCCGATGCGTGCAACCGAACCCCACGGGGAAAAAGTACGAGTTCCAAAATTCGTGCATGGCAGGGAACACCTTCCCCTCTAATGCCTTGTGATCCGGGCGCGGATCAAACTGTGCCTCGCCTTCGGTTACTTGCCAATACGGGCGTTTTTTGAGCACGTCGGGATCGGTCATTTGTCGCCACCGCCCCGATCGCACCGCTTGGTTGATATTCGTGCCGTAGATAATATCGGTACGCCACAGGGGATCGCCGGTGTAGTCCCAACCGTACCGCCCCGCGATCTTGACAAACTCACGCCGGAACTCATCCTGCGATCGCCCCTCCAGAATCGAGGTATCTAACGCGGTGCGAATCTCACTAAGCATCGATTCATTGGCCGCCCCTGCTACCATGAACGCACTCAGGTGTTCCCCGGCGGCAAGGTCGCGCCAGGATTCGGTAGGGACGGATGCCTTTAACTTCAGGACGGCGGCAACGATGGGACTCACCATAATTAACCCCCGAACTCTTCGTCGGTCATCTCAGCGGACGGCTGAAACATGATCTCGCCATTGACGATCTTCACATCAAAGACCTTTCGGCCTTCTCGGAATTTGCCGGTGATTGCCTTACCTTTTGGCGTGGGGCCTTCTAGGATCTCATCCACCCCATCGAGGTAGACGCTCTCAATGGTGAGGGCGAACACGGCGCGGAGTTGGGCGGGGTTGGGGTTCTCTGGTAGCTGTGCAGCCGTGAGCCCGGCATACTGACGCGGGGGCGACTTGACTGCCTGCCGGATGCTGTCGATCCGTTCTTGAATGCGGGCGATTTCTTTGGAGTAGGTTGCGGTCATTGTTTTAATGGGGTAGTGGTATCGGGGCGAGAGGGTGCGCCCGGTGGGGGTTATTTGAATAGATCTAGTCGGCGTTTGATCTCCGCCGTTACGGATTTTCTTTCGCTTGGCGAAAGTGCGTCAATGTCTCCGCTTTTCCCAGGGAGATTTTTCAACGCCGCTGCTATGCCTGCCGCGCTTTTCTTGCTTGTGCTATTGGCGACGGCGTACCCGTCAAGGAAAACAGAGCCATTGTCTCCAACAAAAACGCCATCGCCATGGTCACGACCCGAAACCGGCGGGAGCGTTCGTCCGTCGGTTTTGCGATTGAGCTTGCCTTTTTTGGTTTTTGCCGATTCGCCCTCATTGACCCATTTAGATACCTGCTCAATACCGCGAATTTTATTGACGATCTCATCTCGCTTACCGTTCAATGTTTTCAGTGTTCGCTTTTTGCTGTCTAATCGTTTTTGCCTCGATTCTTTTTCGATGGGGTCGTAGGTAGTGTCAACAATGGACTGCTGACGTTTAATGGATAACTCTGTGTCTGAGATTGCCTCATTAATTATTCGTGTTTCTTGCTCTTCCCTCTTGACAAACACCGGGTCTCTGGGTTCAGACGGAGACTTGGCGGCAGGCGGCGGGGTGTCAGTCTTCTTGGCGACGGGTGGTGGGGTGGTTTTTTTCTTTGAGGTCTTCGGAGCATCCCCCGGTTCAACAACTGTTAAAGAGAAACCATTGTTAACAGTGTTCCGTGCGAATCGCTCGATTGCATGAGCCGGAACGCCCACCATGGGCACGATTGGCCCGGCGGGATCTCCCGAAGTTTCAAAAGACACGACAGCACCAGTGTCCCCGGCTTCACTGAATTTAACAGCATCATCAAAGAATGTATCGTAGAAGTCCCCGTCTTGAGACTTCACTAAAACAATGTCCCCCGGTGGCGCTGATTTTTTAGCGTCCATATATTGAGAAAGCACGGGGCGTATTTCACTGGAGGGGATGTTTTCGACTTCATCCATCGTCGATCGTGTTTTCGAGTTTCCCCGTGGGCCGTAGGCTTCGGCTATTTTTGCATCAACACGCTTTTGCATCTCAGGGGATACCGTTACGGACGATTCGGCTCTCTGTGTTTTCGTCATCTTCGTTTTATCCTAAGGTTGCCAACTGAGTCCGAATCGAATCGATGCGAGGCTGAATCTGATTAGTCATTGATCTCCGCTTTTACTTCATTAATCCCTAAAACATGGGCCGCTGACATCGCGCCCCCCAGTAGCACACCCAACGCGGGCGAATACGCCACCCCGTCGAGCTGCTTTCGCATATCCTCCAGGTTGCCCCCGCCTGCGACAATCTTACCCACCTCTTGAGTGAAGGCGGCAAAGGATTGATCAGCAGCAGGGGCGATCGCCTTTTTTAGGCTGTCGGGGGTTTCGCTGTCATCATCGGCGGCAAACTCTAGCGGGGACTCATCGGGCGGCGGCTCCGGCTCAATACCGAGATCGGCTTGCTCGAATGCCTCAGTGATACCCGCTAACCAATCACGGGCCACGTCACCCCCTCGCAATGCCCAGGCTTGCGCCCCCTTACCCCCCTTGTGTTGTCCCCGTGATTCCATGCGGTTGAACCAATCCGACAGGGTGCGAAGCTCATCGGGATGGGTGCGACCACCCATGAGACGGAGCGCGGTTTGGAGGTGGGAATCAGCGGCGCGATCTTTGAATGCGATCGCCTTACGCTTTTCGATTGCAGCCCGCACCGATTCCTTGACCGCATCGGGGGGCGTGGTGTCGATGTGAGCGTATCGAGTCTCCAGCGGTGCCGTGCTAAACTCCGACGGCTCCTCACCTTCGGCCGGTGTCTCCCCCGCCCCCAATGCCTTATCCCATCGGGACGGCCCGGATTGCTCCTCGATTTTCTTCTTAACGGGGTCAATCATCCGATCAATCAACGCAGTAGACAGAGCGGGGAACCCTGCCTTGATCAGATATTTACCCGTATCGGGTGGTACACGCCCCTCTGACACCGCCTCGATAATGCCTTGCAAGCTGGTGATTTGCGCCCCGTTGAGCGCTGCCGCCTGTACTGACTGTTCCTCGCCGTCTTCACTGGCTGCCGCCTTCGCAGGCTCCCAACCCTCGAACGGGGAGATCTCCGGATCTTCTTTCGTGAATCCCATCTCAGTCAAGGCCTTGTAGTTTTCGATCGCCACCTTGAGGGCATCTTCGTTAGCTTTCCTCTGGGTCGTTTCGGCTTCTTTGTTTTTGGCCCAACGGGTGCGGATGATCGGGGGCGTGGCACCGGGGGCGTTTAGCTCAGTAACCCAGTGGGCTAGGGTCTCGCTTAGGATGTTGTCGATATCGTCACAATCCGCCGCCAAGATGCCTTCTTGCTGCCCCGCCGCCACCTCATCACGGGCACGAGATCCACCGCTCCCGCTTTGGTCAGTAGTCCCCGTCTCCCCTAGAATTAGGCGGCTGATCTCATCTGCAATCCGGGCGTAGCTCTCTAAAAAGAAGTCACCACCGCTCCGCTCCCCTGCCAACGTCTTGGCACTCACGCCGGGGGGCAAGACTGCGTAGGCTTGCTGAGTGAGAGTATCCAACCATTGCACCAGGGAATTGCGATCCTCTGCGCTGAGGGTGTTCCCTTGGCTTTCCTCAGTAACCGTGACGGGGCTGGCATAGCGATCACCATGGATTAGCCCAAACTTCAACATCTCGGAGCGAATCTCCTTCAGGTAATACAGTGTCTCACCCAATCCCCAGCCCCATGGGTTGTCAGACCGCTGGCCATAATTGACGGCGATCGCCCGCATCGGCGGTACAGGCTGCCCCATACCGCCCCGGTTAATGACAATACCGAATGAACCGAGGCGGCTACACTCTTCGTCCGGCTTCACTTGCCTGAAGCCAATCCAATCAAAATCAACGGGACGGAACCACGGGATGATCAACCCATCCCGAATCACCCAGTCCACCACCACCACCGCCACCCCCGCCAACCGCGATCGCGTTAGCCAAGCCCGCGCCTTGGAGATATTGGAATAAGTCAAGGCCGCCTCAACGATGTCCACGCCCCGCGTTTCTTCGTAGTCCAGTTCCCCTAGGGTTTCGCCCTTTGCCTCAGCATCGGCATGGGAGCGGGCGATTACCTCAATTCGTTTATTGGCGACGCCGCTGTATCGCTTCTCTAATACGGCGCGGATATGCGGGTCATTCTCAATCCGTGAAAGCGTAATCCCGTTGAGGATCGATCCCGTTTCTCGGAAGGTGAAGAGCCCCGCTCCGATGTTGGTTTGAGACGCTTGGATCGAGTGGATGAGGTGCGCGGAGAGTGCCATAAAGAAGAGATCCGTAGGGTATGTTCAGAGCCTCTTCAATTAGCGCGATCGCCTCTGCCGGGATGGACTGGCCATGCTCCCATCTGTAGATGCAATAGCATGAATAACCCGGCAGCAATAGCGCCAATTTTCGCAGGCTTATCCCTGCTATTTTACGTTGCTCAGTTAGTCGCACATTCGGGGCGGGGTTCGTTCGTGTCATTCTGTGGCGAGGTTCGCAACAAGCCCATTCTAGCCTATGTGCTAGGGATAGCATAAGGGAAACCTTTTAGACCAAAATGGGCGACCTACGGCGGCTTGAGATATTCAGAGCGGGGCAACATCAGGACGAGAATGGCTCGGTTGATGCGTACTCCGTCGATGACCTGCAACAGATGGTGGAGAGCTTCGATCCGAAGTTATCCTGCCCTCTGGCGGTGGGTCATGTGGACTCTAGCAGCCCGGCCTATGGTTGGGCTAAACGCCTCTGGGTCGAGGGCGATCGCCTCTTTGCAGATGTCGGGGACTGCGTTGATGAGGTCAAGCACTGGCTTAAGAAAAAGTTCTATAACAAGGTCTCGATCGAGGTGTTCCCCCCCGACCATCTCAGCAACCCGAAGCCCGGCAAGTGGAACCTAGCCCGGATCTGTCTTTTGGGGGCGGCTCCGCCTGCGATTGCGGGCGGGCCGCCTGTCGTGCCGTTTCGATATGCAGCCCTTTTGTCCCCATTAAAAACTTACAGCTATGCAGCCAATGCCATGACCCCACAGGAACAACTAGAAGAACTCAAAGCCCAAATCGCAACCATGGAGTTAGAGATGGGGAAACAAGAATTTGCAGCACCCCCGATGGATGAGGAAGAGGAAGACCTCGAATTATTCGCGGCGGAAGACATGGAAGAGGAAGATCCCGAACTATTCGCCGCTGAGGATATGCCCGGCGAGATGGGGGACGATCTCATGATGGATCTCCCCACCGAACCCATGGCGAACCCTTTCATTGATGAGCTAATGGTGCGGGCGGGGCTAGACCTGACGGCGGCATCAGACTCTAGCGGCGTCGGGCTAGACCTGATCAATGAAGCGATCGCGGGCGGCGAACCTCTCCCAGAGGAAGACCTAGCCGCCGTGATGGATGCACTGTTCAGCGGTGAAATGTTCTCAGCAGATATGGATGAAGACGAAATGGAAAAGACAAAAGAGTTTGCGGCGCGGCTTTCTAAGCAAGAGCAAGAACTGAAACGGTTCAGCGCATTTGTCACAGCCGAACACAAGGCACTGCAAGCCGAACGCCAAGAAATTGAACGGGGCAAAATCCGGGCGTTTTGCGCTCAGTTGGTGACGGATCTCAAGATTCGCCCCAATGAGCAAGAGACGGTAGCAGCCATGATTGAATCGGCGGATCACAAGACCAAGCGCCGCTACGCGGCTGGTGCGCCCGAACAGTCTCAACGCGAGATCCTGATGAAGTCCTACAGCGATCGCGCTCCCTTGGTGGATATGTCTGCGATTGATGCGGGCGGCTCACCGACTAACGCATCCACTCCACGAGCAAAAGCCCCCCGTGGGTACGCCGCATCTGCGACCGAAATCGAGACCCATCGCGCCATCCGTAATCGGATGAACGAGACGGGCGAAGACTTCCGCACCGCTTACACCGCTATCAAGAACTAATAGGAGGCTCCCTTATGGAACCATTTCAATTTTACGAATCGATCAGCGTCTCTCAGAAAGTGACGGCGGCCGCTGACCTGACGGCGGGGCAACTCTGCACCCTGGCGGGTACGGTATCCACTGCCGGGATCTATGGCTACCCTTGCCACACTGATGCCTTGACGGGCGAGAATGCCAGCCTAGGTCTCGGTGGCGTTGCCACTGCAAAGGCTGGGGCGGCGGTGGCTGTTGGGGCATTGTTGGAAGTCGGCACTTCCGGGCGGGTGATCACGAAGGCAACGGGCGTTACCGTTGGCCGGGCTGTCACTGCCGCCGCTGCCGATGGCGACAACATCTTATTCATCATCATCCCCAACTAGAAAGGAGTTAGATCATGCCCCAAGGCATCCTTCCAAATTACAGTCCGATCGCGTCTGGGTTCGCCCAGGACTATCGCAACGCCGGACGCATCGGGAACATTGTCGCCCCCATGGTTGAACACCCCGAAACCGGAGGACAAATCATCCAGTTTTCCAACGACACCACCTACCTTGACGGCGGGCGCGGGGAAAATGGCACGGTCAAGCAATGGTCGCAAGGGTACAAGGGTTTGCCTTTTACCATGAGCGACTTTGACCTCGATTTTGTCAAAGACGAAAACCAGTACACCAACGGGTTGAGCCAAGGGTTTGACTGGGCGATGCGGGCGGCTGTCTCCAACATGGAAAAGGCTACACTCGATCACGAGATGCGAGTGGCTACACTGTACACCACGGCAGCCAATTACATCACCGGGGTCACGACTCAGACCCTCGCAGGTACAGACCAATTCAGCGACCCCGCATCGTCCCCCCGCACGATTATTGATGAAGCGCGTGAGGCGATCCTGACTGAATCAGGACAGCGCCCGAATGTGATTTTCGGTGGGTTTTCTGCCATGCGTGGGCTGCGCCGAAACCATGAAGTTTTGGCGCAGTATCACCAGTCGAACAGCCAGACGATCAGCCTTGATCAGGTTGCTGAATTTGCTGAGGTTAGCCTCGCCCTAGAAGCTGAGGCGGTGGTCTCTACCTTTGCGACACCGGGGAGTCGTGGGTTTGTCTTTGGTAAAGATATCATCTTGGCTTACCTGCCCGAAGACATCATTTCCACGGTTCAAGGTGGTGGAACCCCCGGCCCCATTCCGTATTCGGTCAATCAGCAAATTGATGTCTATACGGCGGCCAGCGCATTCACCTACTGCCTACCGGGTCACCCGTTGGCGTTGGCTCAGGAATACGATCGCGCCACGCGGTCTTATGTCTGGGGTATCAAGCTCACCAGTGCTGTCGTCCCCACCGGGGTCAATGATGCGGGCAAGTTCATCAGTGCTTATCTGATCAAAAACGCGGTGGCGTAATGGTTAAAGCAATCCAAACGATTCGACTAAACGGAAAACGGTATCGCCCCGGTGATACCGTCCCTGGATTGTCCCCAGGGCAGGAGGCGGAGTTAGTGGGAGCCGGGGCGATCGTAATCGCGCCTGTTCCGCCGCCGCCCCCAACAGGGGAGACAGAACCTAAGAAGACCACCCGCACCACCCGCAAGAAAGATGCCGACAGTGACAGCGACGGCTGAATATGACGATCTCGAAATGGCTTTGATCGCTCTCTTAGAGGGGACGCTCGAAGATATTGATGTGATTGCATATCCTGAGTCGAACACGTTCCCTGGTGTCAAGCGAAACGGCTTGGTCATCGTAGGGGACGCGGGGGACAGCTTAGGCGACCCGGACGGCCGATTCATGAGCGGCTCCCTTGCTCAGTCTGGCTCATACAGTTTCAATCTTGACCTGTATGTGAAAGAACTCCGTGGCCCCCACGGTATCCGGGCGGTGATCAAGAAAATTCGGGATGCTGTCTCTGGTGTGGCGGCGGCTTCCCCACCGTCCCCCCTTGCTTTAACCCGGTTTGTTTACCGGGGGGCGCGGCCTGTGGCAAAGAGCGAAGCCGCCAAAATCTGGAATTACCAAGTAACTGTTGATGCAAACTTTCGGATGTTGACTCGATGAAAAATTACACCGTAAACTGCCAAGTTTTTATCCACAAAGGCAAGCAGTATGGCAAGGGCGAAACTGTTCCCCTGTCTGATGCGATCGCCGCCAATCAACTCTCGGCCGGTAACGTGATCGATCCCGCCGCCAAGACCACCCCCACGAAGGAGACTAAATAGATGGCAATCTTTGGAGCGGGTCAGACCCGCATCAAAACCACCACCCTTGATCTTGGTACGTTTGGCGAGAACATCGTCCTACCCGGTCGGCTAACAAATATCAGTCTTGACATTTCCTCAGATGAAAAGCTAGCCCAAGCCCTAGTTGATGGGAAGCTCAAAGACGTTTACAGTGCCATCGGCGCGGAAACTGTGACCGCCACCATTGAAGCTCAGGTAGCTGATTGGTGGGAGATGGGGTTCTTCGTGATGGATGAGCTTCCACAAGTCTCATCAGCACTGCCCTGGCCTGTGTACGTTGACGGCGTGACCATCCCCGGTACTCCCTTTGAAATCGTGGACACCAATATCACCGCCCTGAATAAAAACGCGATCCAGGTGTACCGAACCGGGGACAATGACGGGCGCAATGGGATGCCGTTTAAAAAGGGCATTGCCACGCCTGCGGTTGATACGTTCTTTGCTACGGAGACGGGCACGAAAATCGTCTTTAATGCTGCCAACGAAGGGCAGACGATCGCCTATGAAGTTCCGCTGTCTTACACCAGCGGGGAGACCCTGGGGCGCGAAAGCACCTACGACACCTTTGGTAACCTGGAATTTTACGGGTTGATCTACATGGGCGGGATGCCGTCGGGTATCGGACTGCACATCTATTCGATGCAGCGGACAAGCAAAGCAAATTTAGAGGTTAACGACGGGGTTCCCACCCTCTCGACTACCTTTAAATGCACTGTCCCGGCGGGCAAACGTTCCCCGTTTGAACTGGTTAATCTGGAAACGCTCGTGGCTTAATTGATGGAGATTCAATCCGTAGAATTTGATGTGATTGAATTTGAGGGAGCGGACGGCAAGATCCACACGATCCGCCAATGCTCCCTCGCTCATAGGGAGGAATTGAAATCCCGTTTTGACCAACTCAGTCGGGCGGTCAAGGATGCTCCGATTGGCTGGACAATCGGGAACCTATACGACCGGGATCGACAGTTTAAGTATTGGTGCGATCGCGCCCTCAAGTTGTGCGGAATTAAGCCCAAATGGGTAGGGGTCGCACACCTCACCGCCTTGCTGTTTGTTCGCAAGGATGAAGATGGGAACCCACAGCGGGGCTGGCTGATTGACCTCAACTTCCCACGCCCTGCGAAGAATGCCCTCAAGGGCGATCCACAGTCTTACGCCCAAGTTGTGGCGGCCCTCAGTACCTACGTGGAGTCGATGGAAAAGGCGATCGCTCTCGCTAAGGAACATCCCCACGGGGAGTTAATGAGCATCGTCCGGGCTAAGTCTGAGCTAATGGAAAAGCAGCGGCGCAAAACAGACAAGTCCTACGCCCAAGAATGCGAGAAACGCGAATCGCAGGCCAAGGCACAAGACGCATTGAAAGCAATCCAAGAACAACTTTACGGGGGCAATTATGGCGGCGGATAACCTACGGCTCGGCATTGAGATCGAAGCGGACGGAGCCGAACAGACGGCGCGGGCGGTTGGCGCGGTGCAAGACCAACTAGAGGGAGTGAACTTTGACGGGAGTAGCTTCAAGAGCGCACAAGAAACCATTGGAGCCACAACCCGACAGCTTCAGGAATTAGCTGAAACATTCCAAATTGACGGGGCCGCCCCCATGAATTTACCCGTGGTGTCTCGCCTATTAGCGGAGCTTCGGGCAAATGCAGCGACGACCGCCGATGACCTCGAATCATTGCGACAGGCTAGCGGTCTGACGGCTGAGGAGTTTGACGCTTTAAACGCGGCCCTTGGACGGATTGAGAAGCGCAACACCGACAGCCTAGCCCGATTGTCGTCTGCACTAGGGACGAATTTAGGCGGGGCGAAAGAGTTTGCCGACGCGCTGGGACTGACAGCGGATGAGGCGAGCGAGGCGTTCTCGCGGATGAAGCAATTATCGGGCGCGGGGGCAACTCAGGAAGAGGTGTTCACCGCGCTTAGTCGTGAGCTTGATATCACGGCGGATCAGTATTCGCAACTGTCCGCTGCTGCGAACCGGGCGAGGGATGCGTCGGCAGGGGTAGGGGACGATCTTGCTAACGCGGGGGAAGAGGCGGGGGGCGGTTTCGGTGAGGCGTTGGGATCGATCACCGGGGTAGCCAATGGCATTAATGAGATTGTGGGCGCGGGACAATTGCTGCTATCCAGTCTTGGGCCTGCCTACGAATTCCTGATCGGCTCCAACGAAAAATTAAATCAGCAATTACTCGCCAGCCAAGCTAACATCGCCGCCACTGCTGACATCAGCCTAAATGGGAAGGAGGTCACAGACCCCACGGAAAAGATCCTGGCTTCTCAGGGGGCGTTACAGCAAGCCCTCAAGGATCTAGAAATTAAGACTCAGGACTTGGTGGGCGTGACCGATGCGGACGTGCAGGGCGTTTTCCAAGTGCTGTTACAGAACACGGCGGCCTTGACGGGGCAATCCAAGGAATTTGGAAACGCGATCGAGGCGAGCACCGAATTGAGCGCGGGGTTAGTGGCGACACTGGGAACGTTAGGCGTTCCCATTGATCAGGCGAGCTCTGAGGTTGGAGACTTAATCAAGGGGCAGATCACCAGTGATTCCATCGTCGCTAAATCCCTTGGCATTAACAATCAGATGGTGCAGGGTTGGAAGTCTCAGGGTGTGTTGGTCGATGAACTTAACAAGCGATTCGAGACATTTAAGGCCGGTAATGCCCTTGCTGCAAATTCCATCGCGGGTGTGACGAGTAACATCCAGTCACTCTTTGAAGATATCGGGCGACAGGTGGGGGCGGATCTGTTGCAGCCCTTGGTTGATGGATTAAAGCAGGTGATTGACTTTTTGAACACAAACAAGGCGGCGTTTCTTGAATTTGGTACGGAGGTATCGTCACGATTTCAAGCCGTGGCGGGGAACCTCATGGCTGCCCTAGGCGACACGGTGGGGATGCTAACAGGGAACGTTGAGGGGCTGCTAGATTTCGCCCTCGATAGGGTGGATAATTTTTTGAAGGTTGCCGAAGTGGTGGGCGTCGCCTTGATTGATATCGGGGAAGTGTTGCTCCCTTTAATCGTTGGACAGTTAAAAGCCGGTCAAGAGGTTGGCCCGGTGCTGGTGAAGACGTTCCAAGGACTGGGGGCGGTGATTGGTCGGATCGCTGAATTAGTTGGCCCCATTGCTCAAGCGATCGGGGCAACTGTGGCGGCGGCGGGGCGCGGGGTCGCTGTCTTGTACGGCGGGGCGGAAGAGGTGCTCGGACGAATGCCTAACCTGTTGGCGGGTTCCCTGAAGTCTCCGATCCAGGAATCAGAGGAGGCGGTGGAGAGCTATTCCAATGTGCTGCAAACGCTGATGAATGAGGCGGCGCAACGAAACGGCGATCTACAGGATGCGATCGAGGCGCGGGCGGATGCTGAAGAGAACGGGACGAAGCTCACAGAGGAGCAACTGGAGGCGGAAAAGGCGGCGTTAGCCACGACCGAGTTAACACTAGATGCACTGAGGGCACAGCGGAAAGAACTCGAAGAGGCGGCAATCACGGGGGGCGCAAACCGAGAGGCGATCGAAGGACAGAAAGCAGCCCTTGACGCTCAGATCGAGGGGTTAGAGGAAAGCACAGAGTTACTAGGCGAGAACAGTGAAGCTCTGGAAATCAACGCCAAAGCCGCGACAGACTTAGGGACGGCCACAGAACAATTCGCACAGAAGTCGGCGGGCGCTCTCGATAAGCTCAACAGCGGCACGGGTACGACTGAGGAATTAGAGGAGGCGGCCAGTACCCTGATGGAGGTTGGTGAACAGCAAGTCGCCCTAGGGGAAATTACGGCGGAGGAATACGCTAAGAATTTAGAGAGTATTGCCAGCAATACCACGTTATCGGCAGAACAGCAGTTAGAGGCTGAGGAAAAGTTAACCGAACTCAAAGAGAAGGAATTAGAGAAACGGTTGCAGGCTTTTGAAAATGCCCAGTCTGAGATTGAGGCGGATCTAGAGGCGGGGCGTGTTAATGAGATCGAGGGCGAAAAGGCTGTAACAAAAAGCAAGCTGGGGGCGATCGCAGAAGAGACGGCGGCCCGAAAAGAAGCCCTCGCACGGCTTGAGGGATTGGGGCGGGGTGATGGTGATGAAGCAAACGAGATTCGGCAGAACCTGAAAGAGTTGGCCGCTGATGCCGAAAAGATCGCCCTCGAATCGGCTCAGAAGATTTCAGAACTACGACTACAAGAACTTGAGGAAGAGCAAGACAAGGCGCGGCAAATTTTAGAGCAGGCCCAGATTGATCAACAGAACGCGCTCAAGCGGTTACAACTTGAGGGGTTGGCGGGTGAGTCTGAGGTTAAGCAGCAACAGTTAGATCAAGAGAGCGATCGACTACAAGAGGAGTTGAAACTTGCCCGTGAAAACAGCAAGGAGCGACTAAAAGAGCGACGCAACCTACTAAAAGAAGAGTTAAAGCTGGCATCTTCACCAAAGGAAGAAGCCGAGATCCGCAAGAAATTCAATGAAGAAACTGAGCAAGCCAAGCGGGACGCAGCCCTAGAGACGGCGCAAATAGAAGGGGACTTACTCGACAACCAGATCGCCAAAGAGGAGGCGGCTCGCGAGAAGATTCGGGAGGCGATCGATCTTCAGGTGCAAGTCGCCACCATGGGGGTTGAGAAGCAGGTGGCGGCGGGTGAGGAATTGGAGCGCAGCCTGGCACGGCAAACTGAGCTAATCCAATCCCAGAACGATCTATTCGTGGCACAGAATGCCTTGGCTCAGAATATCGGACAGAATCGGATCGATGGATTCAATCGGGCGTTACAGTCCCGAAAGGAAATCGATGCACTGGATCAAAAAAGTATAGGGCTTATAGATGATATTCGAGTCAAGCAAGAGGGCATTGAAAAGACCGAGCGGGAGGGTATCAAGAATCTTCAAGAGGGCATACTTCGGGCAGAGCGTGACCAGGCAAATGTCGCCAGTGGTCGAGAACGATTCTTAGAATCTCTAATTGCAAAAGAAGAGGAAGGTAGTAAGAAGCGGATCGATCTAGAGAAAGATCTTGAGGCAGAACAGCGGAAACGGGCAAAAGCGACACTGGCCGCCGAGCGCGAACTGGCGGCTGTGACGGGCAAGCGGAGCGGGGTTATTCAGGCTCAGTTAGCACTAGCCAAGGAGGGATCACAAGAGCAGGCCAGTCTAGAAAAAGCATTATTACAAGAGTTATCAAAAGAGGAGGTCGCCGCCAAGCAGGAAGAAATTGAAGCCGCAAAAGAAGAGATGGCGGCCAAACAAAAAGAAATAGAGGAAGCTAAAGAGGCACAACTAGAGGCCAAGAAACAAGGGGAGATCGCCGCCGCTGAGGAGAGGCAGCGGCGTGAAGAGTTGGCCGGTTTGGGACTTGATGCCAATGCCAGCGAAATTGACATCATCAAGGCCAAGCAGGCGGCTGAGGACGAACTGGCCCGCAAGAAATTCGAGGCATTGCAGAACGAACAGAAACAACAGCAGATCGCCCTAGAGTTGGACATTCAGCGCAACAAGTTAGCATCAGAGCGGAACCTATTGCAGGCGCGGGCGGCGGCGTTGGCTGCACAGCAAAACCTGGCCGAAGCTGAACTCGCCCTCGCCCAAGACCCCAATAACGAACTGCTCAAGGCTCAGATTGACCTGGCTAAACAAGGGGTGGAACTCGCTAACCAAGGGGCGGCGAATGCTGAGCAGGACTTAGCTAACCAGGAAGAGAGCGCGGCGAATCAGCGGGAATTGTTGGCACTACAGCAGCAGGCGGCGTTAGAGCAAGCCCAACAAGACGAACGATTCCGACAGATGGATCAGGCGCGTGAGTTGGCGGGACAGGGGCTAATGAATGCGACGGCGTTGGCAACGGCGGGGGATATCCAGTCATCAGATTTTGAGCGGGTGGGGATAGCTGGGCAAGTGCAGCAAGTAGGAAGCTCGTTAAGTGGTGCAGCAATCCCCGACCTAAATATCCCCCCGCTAGAGGTTCCCCCGCTGGTAATTCCACCTGTAGAAATTGACCCCGATAACCCGATGAATCAGAACCTTGAAGGGTTGCGCCAAGATTTCCAAACTTTGGCGGCGATCATGGCGAACGCCACCGGCAACACCACGATCAATGTGGGGAACAATGCAGCGGCAGCCAATGCCGATGTAGGCCGGTTGATGATTGCGGGGGGTGGACTATGACAAGTAAGGGGAGAACCATGAACGACATCCAAACTGAGATCGATTATCTTTACGCCCAATTTAACGCCATCCAAGCGGAGGTTATGCCTACCCTGCGACGGTATAAACCATACGCCGCTTATCTACCAGCCGCCCCCACCCCCCAGCAACGCATCAACCAGATCCGCGATCGCATCAACGCCCTTTTATTGAGCGGACTAGACTAACCCATGATCCCCATCGGAACAACCCAAACCCTAAACATCGGATCGCTGTCTCTCACCCTGACAGCGGAGGACTTCGATGGGAGCCAATACGGGGGGCTGGGTTATCAGCGGTTTAAAGATGTGGCGCAACAGATGACGGCGGGGGAATCGTTCTACGGGGCGAGTTACTTTGAGGGGCCATTCTTCGCAGCGCGGTATCAGTTCGCTTGGGGGCTGCAATTGCTACCGGACAAACTCTATCCGTTGATCGCCCTCTGGGAAGAACAGCAACACCGGATTAAGACGCAGCAAACCGACACGGCGATCCGGTTGTTGGATCAGCGGTTGGTGTTAATGGAGCGAACCCCCCGCACCCGTGCCAAGGTTGGGACGTTCACCGGGACACCGCCCACGGGGTTTAACTTTTTCTGGCCTCAGTTTGATGTGATCCTAGAGGCGGGATCGGACTTGCTCGAATGGTATTCGCGGCCCAGTAATGACCTGTTTAAAGTGAAGTTGGCGGCGCGTGAGTTGGCACTAGTGGAGGTGACGGAGGATGCGTAGGGAAAATGAAGCCACCCGGCTAGGGGTGGCGGTGGAGGGTCGGAGTTAATTACTCGCGCTCTCACGCACGAACACGCTTAGATCACTGGCGGTGAGGCTGGTTGTGCTGGTCACGTTTTCTACCCAGGTCTCCACATAATCCCCTGCGACAAGGGGGACGATGCCTTCTACGTTTAGGGATGTGGATCGCCCCGTGCCCCCGGTGGTGGTGTAGGCTTCGTACTCTGGGATCGGGGTTCCGTTCTTGGCAATGTATACCCCAATATTCTGGTTATTGCCCCCGGATATGCTGATCACGATCGTCACGCGGGCAAGGATGGGCCGCCCCCCGGTATAGGTGAGGCGATTGGATGTGTGGGTGAATGCCTGATTAACAATGCCCAGAGAGGGAACACCGGCTACCGTGGCAGCCACAACCTTAACGGGCGTGCTGACGGCGTTGATCGTCGTCACTGCGACGTTATCGTGTAGGCTCATGGCCCCGACGGCAGCGCTGTTGGTGATGCCTGTGTTATCGATGAAGTTAGCGATCGCACTTTCCACCGTCACCCCTGATAGGTAAGTGCCCGCCCCGCTGAAACTGTTACTACCCAGGATCAGCTGACTATCTGGAATCGTTGCCCCGGCTGCGACATTAACCCCCGTTCCCCCCGTGAGCACAACCATGGCACTAGACTCCAAAAAGACCCGCCGCTCAGCGATCGCCGTGGCTGCGATATCTAGACCGATCGCCCCCGATCCGAGTAGCCAAAAACAGAAGTTAAGGCGCAGCGTTCCCACCGTCCCCGTGAGTTTCACGCCACCGCTACCATCTAAAAATCCACAGGTAGTGGCAACGAAGTTAGAGCAGGTTCCGATCTCCAGTGGTTCAGCGACGTTGCGGAAGTTGACGAGTTGCCAATCCGCTGCATAGGTGGAAGTCGAGTCGAAGGATACCCCTTTGGCCACATCTTTGATCGTGATGTTCTGCACTGGCATATCCGCCGCGCCTGACGAAGAGATCAGCCATTCCCCGACGGGTAATCCGGTGCTGGTGATAAAAGCTGACTCCGCCCCTGTGCCCCGGATGGTGTAACCCGTGCCAACAACGATCCGGTTACCAAGGAGATCCACCGTGCCACTGAATGCGCGGCTATCTGTGGCAGTATCGAGGGTGATGACATTCCCTACGGGCGAGGGGAGGTCTGCCAGAGAACGAATAAAGTCCACCCCCGGCTCCCCTTGAATACCTTGAATACCTTGGGGGCCGGGGTCACCTTGGGGGCCAGCGGGGCCAATGTTGGCGGGGAAGGTAGTGACATTGATCGGGGGTCCGGTCTCAATGATTACGGTGTAGTTGCTCATGCGTTGGTAACGTCCTGGGTGACAGTGAATGATCCGGTGAGGATGGTAAAGGTGGGCTGCGCCCCTGTGAGGGTTAACTCAATGTCGTGGACGTATGTCCCCGCCGGGTCTGTCCACTGGTAAGAGTTGAGGGTGGCGGTGGCCGCTGCTGGGTCTGTGATCACAAACTCGCCCCCTGTGCTTGATAGGGTGCGAGTGATGGTATCGGAACCCCGGAAAGGTCGGATCTCCATCTTCATTGCGGTGATGTTCCCAGGGAGTGCGGTGAAGGTGAAATTAATCGGATCAGTAGAGTCGTTCCGATATATCTCTAGATCAAATATTCCAGGCATGAATGATTACCATTTATTCCCATTCTATCCCCCCTGCCCATTGTCACTGTCACCCGCTGTCACGGTGACAGCCCCTTTCTTGGTGACAGCTAGAACCTATACAGAGCCTATGCCCTGGCTACTGTCACCACTGTCACCAACTTTTGCAACCCCTCTGAAACTCCCCCTTGGTACCGATGATCCGATTTGTACCCCTAGGGGGCGATTGTATTTATTCTCTCTAATGGCGGTGACAGTGGTGACAGTGCTTAGAACCTATGCGGGGCGGCTGTCCTGGCTGTCACTGACAAAGGGGCTGTCATTGATGACAGTAGGCAATAGACGATGCTATTGAGAATGGGGGCACACTAAAAAGCCCCGCCGGGGGAGCGGGGCGATCGGGTCGAATCTTTTCTAGTAAATCATTCTTTTGATTTCCCCTCGGTATTCTTTCGCATCTCAAACATTGCCTTCGCCGCAACGCGAATCACTTCTACAAACTCTCCAGCAGTCAAAGTATGATCGCCAAGTTGATGAAAGTTTTGGAGTACGATTATCAGATGATGGACAGGGGGGAATTGTCGCCACTCATCAAAGGCAAGGTGAGAGACATCATTGACTGAGTGCCACTCCGCATGGCACCCAAGACACAACAGGGCTAGATTGTCCGGGGTATCCTCGCCGCCAAATTGAACAGCTTTGATGTGGTGATAATGAAGCGCATCACGCCGCCCGCATTTACAGCAAAACGCTCCGCCGTTATTTTTGATCACTAACTCTTTTGTTTGCTTGCTGATTGCCTTGCGTCCCATCACTCCCCCAGTATCATCAAGTGTTCATTGATCGCCGTCACATCATCCCGATCCCATGCCCGCCAATCGGCAGGGGTGAGAGTCGCAGCGAAGGCAGCATAGAACCGCGCCCGCTTCTCATTGATATCAAGGGGACGCATCCCAAAGGCATCGCGGAAAAAGTCCGTCAAGGCCATGTCCGTCAGGGCCATCTGAAGTGCGATCGCTTGGGGTTTGCCCTTGGTAGCCGCGTAAAGAATCAAGGCATTGAGATCACGGATCGAAATAGTCTGAGCGGAATCACCGCCTCCACGAATAGACCGGGTTGCCGCTTTCTTGATCTGTCCCGTGAACCCCATACCCTGCAAGGCTTTGACCGGGTTGCCGTTTTTGGAAAGGATGCGCCCTAGCCATTCCTTGCTAAATCCCAGTAGGACACTCGCCCCCGTCAAAGAAACTCGAAACTCTCCATCTGGCATTCGGTAGCCATCAATGGAGAGTCCATCAAAGAATCGCACCGTAGCGCGTTCGGATCGTAAAATAGTCATGTTGGCCTGTATGGTAGGTTAACTGCCCTCGGATGCTTGCAACATCGCGGGGGGCTTCTTTATTTTACCCCACAGCACGGGGGCGGTTCCCCTCTATTCTACCCCCTGCCAAATTAATCCCGTTGGATGCTTGCCATAGGGTTTTATCTCCGCTATATTGATAAATGAAGAGACACACACGGAGCAAATCAAATGACACTCACCGCCGCCGAAGCCGCTACCCAACTAGGAGTCAGCATTGAATCTTTCAGTGCGTCGCTATCCCGTCTTGGGTTTAATTACACTACATTTACGGAATGCGACATCGCCAACATCGCGGGAGAGATTTACTCCCACGAGGGCGAAACCTATATGGATGAAGAGAGTGATGAAGATTTCCATCACCCTCTGACCAAGGTAGACCATTACGCAAGTCCGACAATGCGGTACATGACCGCACGATTGGACATGGAGTTAGAGTCAAATATCGATATGGTTAAAACCAAGCTCGATGCTTATCGTAATCTCGAACCGGAATCAAGCATGATTCCTCAGATCGAGGAGGAGTTGGCGATTCTAATCGCACGTCGTCAATAATCGCCCACCGGGCGCGTGTATCGCCCCTTGTCACTACCCACCCCGCCAATGACTAACCCACCCTGCCCCCACTGCGGCACCAAGACCCGCAAGCATGGCCCCGCCCCCAGCGGGGAGCATCGCTACAGATGCACGTCCAAGGCGTGCGGGAAAGCCTTCACGCCGAAACCAGCCGCACCGGGCCGCCCCCGTGCGTACCAAGGGGATACACGGGAACGCAAGCAACAAGCTCAAGCAGCATGGAAACGAAAAAAAACACGGAGACCAAGACGATGAAACATGACCCCCGCCTCGCTAGTATGCAGATCGGTAAACACCGGGGCAAGACCCTCGGATGGCTTGCCGATAACTACCCAAGCTACCTTCGGTGGTACGCAAACCGCCGCCCCGCTGACCGCTTCATCAAGGCCGCAGAGCAGGTCGTGAACGAGATGGACGGGAAGCCTAACGCCCCGCTACCTTCAGACGTGGAACATTTTGTCGATATGATGGAAGACTAATCCCTAGACACACCACAGCGAACGCCCCGGTGAGGGCGTTTTTTGTTGCGTCTAGGGCTAAAATAGGGGACATGGCGATCCTCAATCTGGCAACCCGTAACTATCGGCTAATTATCGGTGGACTTGACTGCTCCGCCGGGGTTATACAGGGCAGCGTGGGCCAATCGCAATATCAATCACAGTTAGGGCTGATCATCACGCAGGGGAGTTTCACCCTACGGCAGGCGGTCGGCTTCACACCCGACCTAGACGATCGCACTAACCCACAGTGGAGCCGCAAAACCTCTGTCACGCTCGAAATAGCAGACACCACCGGCGCACTACGCCCAGCCCCCATCGGCGCACAGACCTACATCAATGAGGCTGAATATGATGGGCGGCAAACCCTGAGCATTAAGACCACTTGCATTATTGGGCTATTGGAT
Source organism: uncultured Spirulina sp. (assembly GCA_964502285.1). Lineage (GTDB taxonomy): Bacteria > Cyanobacteriota > Cyanobacteriia > Cyanobacteriales > Spirulinaceae > Spirulina. The sequence goes on from CAZCWE010000004.1 coordinate 22,553, forward strand.
GCCGCTACGCCGCCGGGGCCGGGGTTGGATGTTGATCCGGGCGATACGCTGAACGCTAGCGCGATCCTGTCGCAGATATCGAACCGATTGGGCGGGGTCAGTATTACCGGGTCGCTGCAATTTGCATCCTGGCAAGCTCCCACGAGCAAGACCGACAACCGCTCTTATGTGAAATTCTTGGGGGCGGTGTGTTGGGCTAATGGCGCGATCGCCTACAGCAACAGCACCGCCATCACCATCAAGCCCATCAATCTCTACCCCGCCCCACTGATGACCCGCTGGGTTGAGCGCGATGCTCAGGACTTTAACCGATTGACCGGAGCCGAGCGGCCTTGTGAAGTGGTGAGGGTGACGGGGATTAAGTTGGAGGTTGAACCCACGCCGCCGGATGACGTGACCACGAACACGACCCCCGGCGTGGTGTCGGACATTGTGCCGCGCACGGTGGGAACGAGCGGCGGGGATGAGCCGATCATCGTCTCCATTACTGAAACCACCAGCAACCGCAACAACAGCACCCGAATCGAAACGGAGACCACTGAGGTACAGCGGGCCGCCGGGACGATTGACCCCCGCCTTGATGTAGAGACAAGCTCAATCGGGGCGTTGTGTCGCTTGGTTGATGCGGAAACGACGATCAGCACTCGCACGTTTGAAACCCCGCCCTATGTCTTAGGAGCGCCGCCAGGGAAGACACCCACAGACGAGGGGCGGCTATTGGAGGAGCGCAGCACAACCACCACCAAGGGCGATTATGCGCTCAAAGCGTGGAACGACAACCTACCCGAACAGCTACAAAGGTTTGATTCCGGCAATGTCACCCAATCGGAAACGGTCACAAAATACACCTACCGATTCTTGAACAAGGAAGCGGGCGATCGCGTCATCCAAGGCGAATATGTGCAGTTTTCCAAGATCACCGAAACCCGACAGATCCGGGCGGTGGCGTTCCCCTCTGTCTACTTTTCGCCATTCACGAAGGCGATCCCCTATGAGATCCAACTTGGCCCCAACACCGTACAAAAAGGAACCCGCTGGGCTAGATCCCAAGACCCCCTAGAGGAGATTGTGACGGAGCGCGTCATTGTCGAATACGCCGAAAATGCAGCGGGGGAATGGGTAGAGACTACCACGCCCTACAGTGCGACGGTAGACGAGATTGATGCGGATGTTTACTATGACGAAGCCGGGATCGGCGAAATCTTCTATAGCAGCCCACCCGACCCGATGCCGGATTGGTTGCAGGTAACGACCCTCACTCATGGCAATATCCGCCTTGCCCCCGGCACGATTCGCCGCCGTACAGGGCCGTCAGTGCAGCCGCCCAGCCCGACGCGGTTCAGTAAGGAAATTAAGACCACGGAAAAGCCCATCACGGGTGAGGTTAAACTTGCCCCCCTCGTGGGTGGGAACCTACAGGATAGAGAGCGCGACTACCAAGCGGAGCCGGGGACGCTGACCCAAAAGAGCCAAGCCGAAAAAGTGGCCAAGACGGAAGGGGCGATCCTGTTGGGACGACATAAGGGCGGGGCGTTTAGCTTGGACTGTGCCGATCCGTTGTTCAGCTATTCGCCCCTCTGTGCGGTGGATTGGGTGCAACCGGATCTGAAGATTCAGCGATATCTGATTGATGGGTTGAGCTTGGGAATGAGCGATCGGCAATTGGTGGCCGCCGCCGATGGGATATGGACGGGGACGGTTGGCACGGCTGACCCGAACAATCCCCCCGTGGCTAACCCCACGCCCCCCGATCCTACCGTCACAGTTGAAACACCGCCGCCCACCCTGCCCTATCGCCCGGTGTATCGGTTCACTTTTGCCATGGCAAAGCGGACGGCGTTCACGTTCTTGCCCTACCCAACGACTCGGACATTCACATTCACGTCAAAGATGGGGCACTTCTTCGGTGGGCTGTCGCGGATTGGGGACGCGCCGCTGGTCACCGTGGGGAGTGAATCCGCCGAAGATCCGATCGTCCGTGCCGAAGGTGATGCGCCCGTGGCTACCCTTGGCACTGACTCCGCTAGTGCCCCGCCGTTGCCGTCAGGGGATGCGCCCGTGGCCACCGTGGGGAGTGAGTCGGTTGCTGACCCATCTGCCGATGGTGACGCGCCGATCGCCACCCTTGGCACTGACTCCGCTGGTGACCCCACAGCGGACGGTGACGCGCCTATTGCAACCCTTGGAACTGAAGGAGCCTCCTAATTTATGCCCTCGAAAATCTGTCGCCAACACATGGAAGACATTCTCAGGATGTCGTATTTTCAAACCAACAGTACACTGTCGGCACACCTTGTAACCGCTGAGCCGCCCGATACCTTCGCCACCCTTGCGGACTGCACTTTGGCTACCGGTGGGAACTATGCCGGGATCTTGAACTTGACCGACATCGGGAACAATTCAAGCAACCGAATTGCAGACCTTGGATCGGGGTTGTCTAAGCTGCAAATGGCTTCGGCGTTTTGGAACAATCTGACTACAGACGGCACACCCATCACGGGGATTGTGATCAGCCAATACGGGACAGGTTCAACCACCAAATGCATCAGCTACATTGAGCGCAAGGTGGGCGGCATCGCTACCACCCACACCCCAGACGGATCGCCGTTTACGTTTAACCTGAGCACTGAGGGGGTATTCAGGCTTGACCAAGTAGACTTCGCATTCAATTGGATGAGCTTCGAGTTGATGAAGCAGAACAACTATTGGAGCAGCAACGGCATCCGATTCCATTTGGTTACGAGCGCACCCCCGGCAACGGCCACGACATTGGCAGACTGTACCCTGGCAACCGGATCGGGGTATGCCAGCTTAGTCGGAGCGGACTTGTCGGGATCGTCTGTTAACCGAATTCAGCGCACCGCTAATGTGATCCGCTACGTGATGGTCAATCCGGTCTGGAATGGGGCCTCAACCGATGCGCCGATCACCGGGTTAGTAGCTTCGGAAAACGGCACGGCAGGAACGACGCGGGTGCTGT